>CAZEKS010000030.1:0-11876 GCA_964512795.1 uncultured Syntrophaceae bacterium | reverse complement strand
AAAATTGAGGATACTAATCTACTGGGCATCTGGGGAACATTGTTAATTTCTTTCACTTATTTTACTTTCAGAAACCTCCTCCACCCTCACCTTTCAATTGTTACCAACTTCTCGCATGGCGCATAGCGCAGAGCGCATGGCGTTAAAAAGTTCGGAATGCGGAACAGCATATCACAAATTGTGATTACCTTTGGCTTATCAAATATCCAAGGCCGCGCTAGAAAAACAAAAAAGCCCATTCTTTTTGAGAATAGGCTTAAGTCCGATCACACAATTTTTCAATATTTGAATCCCCCTCTGGATCTTGCCCCACTATATCAGAAAAGCTACACAAAGGCAATTATCTGAACCGTGACCCTTAGGCCTAAACCGTGAGGTGTAAGCGTTTGAATCGTGCCCCTACCTACCGGCAGGCCCTGAACCTAGCATGGAAAAGGGAGAAATATATAACGTACTTAAATTTATTAAAAGTTATTGAACGAAGGACTCTTCACCTTATCGGAAGAATGGAACGATGGAAAGATGGAAGATTGCGATTATCAATAAATTTTAAATTCAAGGCGGATAGAGGGAAATGAAGAAGAAAGGCTATTTAAAGGGTCTTCTTTTATAGACCTCAACGCTGGTTGAAAAAACCCGGATGAAAGGAGGAAAAGGGGTCTGGCTATTTTGTAGTTTACTAAAAAATAGCCAGGTCGGTCGGGTTTGACGAAGGAGGGCGCTGGAAAATCACATCTTCGGATGTCATGGAAAGAGCTGAAGGTCAGATTCTTGGATGTTTAATAGTAAAGCCCTTTCTTTCGGAGTCTTCAAGGGGTGCGGGTTTACCGCCTGTTCCCCTGGATTGCCTTTTCTTGTTTTAGCCTCTCATGGAGCCACACCTTGATCAAGGCGCCTCGCTCAACACCGATGGCTTTTCTGATTTCATCAATTTCTTCGACCAGTGATTCTGCGACATCCAGAGTGATGCGGACCTTCTTCCCATGGTGAACCACTTTGGCCTCTGACATTTTTATGAGATCATGGATATCTTCTCCAGCATCAAAACGGCGGTCGAATTCTTTGCTACTCTTTGCCAGCTTCTTCTTCATAAAACTTCGCCTCCTTCTCTCTTGCACGTCTTACTGAAATGATCCGGATTGTATCATCCCGCATCGTATAGATTGCAGTCCATAATTTCCCTTGGCATCGGCCTATTAAGATGGTTCTGTCTTCAACAGGATAAGGAGCATGAATTTCAATCCGGTTTTCATCCAACCATATGCTCTTTGCCGTATCGAAGTCAATGCCATCCTTAGCCTTATTTTCGGCACTCTTTGCAGCATTCCATTCGAACTTCATACGTCTATTATACTGATTTTGTACAAAATTATAACAATATTAGCAGATTATTAAGGCGGACTTTAGCACCCGATCGAGGGCGATGGAAAGGTTGGGTAAAAGGCATGTGAAACCGTTATACCGAACATAAAAAGGAAAATGTTAAAAATCTCGACAAAAAACTTGACAAGTCCCAGGGGAATTTGTTAGATAGTAGTCAATATTGAACAAAGAGGGTTTAAGTGGAGATTTTTTTCAGAATTAAACAAGGTAATTGGTGGTGCTGGGCGGACATAAAGGAGGCTTGCCCCGTGCTGCTATGATTATTTGATTTGAAAGCGAAGGCCATGGGCGGCTTCCAAGCCCCCATGGCCTTTTTTGTTTCTGTCCCCCTTACAGACAGATCGAATCCTAAAAGGCTATGGATGAATCATCCATAGCCTTTTTTTGTTTCAATGTTTAGTTTTTGGATTTCAGATTTCAGGATTTTAAATCCGCAATCGGCAATCCGAATTCCGAAATCCCTTTAGGAGGATCAAACATGATCACCCCTTCATTGGAAGATTTTAAAAGAATGGCCTCTCAGGGCAATCTCATTCCCATATTTGAAGAGATTCACTATGACCTGGAGACACCCCTCTCGGCCTTTCGGAAGATCGATGATGGAAAGTCCTCTTTCCTTCTCGAAAGCGTGGAGGGAGGAGAGAAATGGGGACGCTACAGTTTCTTGGGCTCCGGGTCCTCTCACCTCTTCCGAAGCAAAGGAGAGGATTTTGAAATTCTTAAGAATGGTGAAGTCGTTCAAAGGGGTAAGGTGAAAGACCCGCTCCGGGCGCTTGAGGGTTTTATGGGGATTTACCACCCTGTTCAGCATGAGGATCTTCCACGGTTTTCCGGGGGGGCGGTGGGCTACCTCAGTTATGATGTCGTGAGGTCTTTTGAGAGGATTCCAGAGCAACTTAAACAGGACATCGACCTTTATGACTGCTCGTTCATGATCACCGATACCCTGCTGGTCTTCGACAATTTAAGGAAGAAGATCAAAATCATTATCAATGTGTTCTTAGACGACCGGCAATCCCCCCGCCAATCTATCGAAGCAGCCTATCAAGAGGCTCAGGGAAAAATTAAGTCGATTATCGCGAGGCTGCAAAGACATAACCCTCCTTCTCCAGAGAGGAAGCCTTTTACTCCCTCTCCGCTACGCTCAAATTTCAGGAAGCAGGACTATATGAAAGTGGTGAAAAGGGCAAAGGAGTATATCCGGGCCGGAGACATCATCCAGGTGGTTCCTTCGCAACGGTTTTCAACGGAGATTCATTGTGACCCTTTCGATGTTTATCGCGCCCTTCGAAGCATCAACCCCTCGCCCTACCTCTTCTATTTAAAGATGAACGGTATGATCCTCATGGGAAGTTCTCCCGAAGTGATGGTTCGTCTGGAAGGCAAGCAGATTGAACTCCGGCCGATTGCCGGCACCCGGCCCAGGGGAAGAACACCAGAAGAAGACCGGAAGATGGAAAAAGATCTTTTAGCCGACGAGAAGGAGAAGGCCGAACATATTATGCTGGTTGACCTCGGCCGAAATGATGTGGGCCGCATTTCCGAAATCGGCTCGGTCAAGGTGACTGAGTTGATGACCGTGGAAAAATATTCCCATGTAATGCATATTGTTTCCAATGTCCAGGGAACGCTCGCCCCGGAGAAAAACGCCTTCGACGTCTTTCGGGCCACTTTTCCTGCCGGGACTGTTTCCGGCGCTCCGAAGATCCGGGCCATGGAAATCATCGAAGAGTTAGAACCCTCCCGCCGCGGGTTTTATGCCGGAGCTGTAGGGTACTTCAGTTTTCTGGGGAACATGGATACCTGCATTACGATACGCTCCATTCTCATCAAGGATGGGAAGGCTTATGTACAGGCAGGCGGAGGCGTGGTCGCTGATTCCGATCCGGAGAAGGAATACGAAGAAACGCTGCACAAGGCCCAGGCCATTTTCAAAGCCATTCAACTTGCCGAGGAGGGGTTGCCATGATTCTCTTGATCGATAATTATGATTCTTTCACCTACAATCTCTTCCATGATATCGCGCGGCTTGGGGAAGAGGTGATCGTCCGGCGGAATGACGCCGTCTCCATTGAAGACATTAGGAATTTAAAACCCACATCCATCTTCCTTTCTCCTGGCCCTCGATCACCTAAGGAGGCAGGAATTACGGTTGAAGTGATCAGGCAGTTTTATCAAGTCATTCCCATCATGGGTGTCTGCTTGGGGCATCAGGCCATTGGCTATGCCTTGGGTGGCAAGGTGATCAGGGCCGAACGGATCAGACATGGCAAGACCTCACCCATTTTTCACAATGGTCAAACCATTTACAGCGGCCTGCCCAATCCCTTTGAGGCAACTCGTTACCACTCTCTTATTGTAGATAGAAGGGCGCTGCCAGAATGCCTTGAAATAAGCGCCTGGACAGAGGAAGGGGAGATCATGGGATTGAGACACCGGAAGCATAAGGTGGAAGGGGTGCAATTTCATCCCGAATCGATTTTGACGCCATTGGGAAGCCTGATTATTAAGAATTTCATTCATTCTATTCCCATCTAAAGGAGGCTGAGGTAGAGGTCATGGATAATCTGGTAAATATCCTTGATTCATTTCATCCTGGCTGGAGAGAGAAAAAATATGTGAATCGTTTTATTGCCATCCTTAAAGAGTTGATCCTTCCCACCTATTCTTTTCTGGAGGCCAAGATAGAGAACCACCGGGCTGTCTTCCCGAAGGAGTGGGATCGAATACTCTCTGCTTTAAAAGAGGCGCATTTTTTTAAACTCTTTGTCCCCCCTGAATTTGGAGGAGAAAAGACCTCTGAGCAGGAGATCTACTTTATGATGGAACTACTGGGTTACGCTTCTCCAGGTTTGGGCATCATTTTTGTATCCCATGGACGCGCGATCGATATCATACTCAATGGCACTGGACAACAAAAGAAAGAATATCTCCTTAAGATGGCAGAAGGGGATTTTGGAGCCATTGCCATCACGGAAGAAAAGGCAGGATCGGATGCCAGTACCGTCGGCTTGAGGGCAGAAAGAGTCGGTTCTCATTACCTGTTTAATGGACAGAAAATTTTTATCTCTAACAGTGGCCTGGCTCGCTTTTATGCCATTCTCGCCAACACAAAGGGTGTGCTGGGCCCTCGTTCCTTAAGCGTGTTTGTTGTGGAGAATGATCTGCCAGGCCTCGCCATCAAGGGATTGCCTGATAAAGACGGGTTGAGCATCTTACCGACGGGACAACTTATTTTTAAAGATTCTCCTGTCCCTGCTGAGAATCTGGTGGGAAATGAAGGAGTGGGTCTGGTCTTGACCCTCGATGTCATCGATCGAGGAAGAATTCATATTGCCGGCATCTGCTGTGGATTGGCTTACCGGATTTTTCGCGAACTCTATCATTATGCCCATCAAAGAAAACAATTCGATCATCCCTTGACCAGCAGCCAGGATATCAGTTTTCAGATCTCAGAGATGTTCACCCGAATCAATGCAGCCAGGGGGTTATGCCTTCATGCCCTGAAACAATTTGGGTCCTCCTACTATAGGGTGAGCTCTTCTCAAGCGAAGCTATTCGCTTCCCAAGTGGTGATGGATGTGGCTGCCAAAGCACAGATATTGATGGGGGGGAGAGGTTACTTCAGAAACGAGCTGATCAACCAACTGAGCGCGGATGCTCGGGGAATGGAATATCTCGAAGGAACCTCCAACATTCAAAAGATGATTATCGGCCGGGAGTTATTCAGAATGTACCATAAAGAAAAAATGGTTTGATGCATGCGGGGATCAAACCATGACCCGGAAGCGAGAGGAGGAACAAAATCATGATCAAAGAGGCCATTGGCAGGGTAGTCAAAGGGGAGGACCTGAAAGAGGTTGAGATGGAACAGGTCATGGAAGAGATTATGACCGGCGCAGCAACGCCTGCCCAGATTGGTTCATTCGTTACCGCCCTCAGGTTAAAAGGAGAGACCGTGGATGAGATCACCGGTGCGGCCAGGGTAATGAGGGCAAAGGCGGTCAGAATCTTCTCAAAGGATCAACCGGTGAGCATCGATCGGGATGAGATCAATATCGAAGACGAAACCATCCTCGATACCTGCGGTACGGGAGGGGATGGCACCAACACCTTCAATATCTCCACGGCCTGCGCATTTGTGGCCGCAGGAGCAGGCGTTAGGGTTGCCAAACATGGCAATCGCGCCGTCTCCAGCCAGTGCGGAAGTGCGGATGTCATTGAAGATCTTGGAATCAAATTGGACATCACCCCCGCTGATGTGGAGACATGCATCCGGGAGATCGGAATTGGGTTTCTCTTTGCCCCTCTTTTTCACGGCGCCATGAAACACGCTGCAGGTCCACGCCGGGAAATAGGGATCCGAACTATTTTTAATCTCCTTGGCCCCCTGACCAATCCTGCTGGGGCCTCTGCCCAGGTCTTAGGGGTTTACGATCCGGCCCTGACAGAAAAGATGGCCCAGGTACTTAATAGACTTGGGACGAAAGAGGCATTTGTTGTCTGCGGAGAAGGGACATTTGACGAAATCAGCATCTGCGGTCCTACCCGAATCTCTCATCTCAAGAATGGAGAGGTGAAGACGTTTGCCCTGACCCCGGAAGAGGTTGGACTGAAAAGGGCGGACCCGGAGGAAATACGGGGAGGAAATGCCCTTGAAAATGCCCGGATGATCCGAGAGGTCTTAAGCGGCCAAAGAAGCCCGAAGAAAGACATCGTCCTGCTCAATACGGCAGCGGCCTTTATGGCTGTGGGTCTGGATAACCACTTCAAAGAGGGTATCAAACGGGCGCAAGATTCCATTGATTCAGGCAAGGCGATGGAAAAACTCGAAAGGCTTGCCGCCCTGACACAACAATTCACACACCGCGTTTAACGACAGGTGATGAGGGGTTTTCTCATGCACTCGAAGATGAAAGAGATCGTGGCCCATAAACAGATGGAGGTCGAAGCGTTAAAAAAGAGGGGGGTTCCCTCCGTAAGAAATAGCGACCTGCCTCCTTTGCGTGATTTTAAAGCCGCCATCTCCATGCCAGATAGAATCGGTATCATTGCCGAGATCAAGTTTGCTTCTCCTTCCGCGGGCGTTATCCGTGAGAAAAAGGACCCGTGCACGATTGGCCGAATTTATGAGGATGCCGGGGCGGTAGCCATCTCCCTTCTTACCGATCATCGATTTTTTGGGGGGAATCTGGATGATCTTCCGCTCCTTAAAAAAGCTATCTCTCTGCCGATATTGCGTAAGGACTTTATCATCGATGAGATCCAGGTCAGGGAATCGTACTTCTATGGGGCAGACGCCGTGCTTCTCATTGCCCGTATCCTGTCAAAAGATCAATTGAAAGAATTACTCGTCTTCAGTAAGGAGTTGGGCCTGACCCCTCTGACTGAAATCCATGATCATGACGATCTTGAAAAGGCGTATGATTGTGGGGCGGAAGTAATCGGAATCAATAACAGGAACCTCGACACCTTCGAAGTTACTCTCCGCACCACACTCGATCTGGCCCGTCTGGTTCCAAAGGGGCGTATCCTTGTGAGTGAAAGTGGCATCTTTGATAAAGAGGATATCCAAATGTTGGGAAGAAGCGGCATTCGGTCCGTTCTGGTGGGAACTTCACTCATGGAGAGTAAAGATATGGCAAGGAAGACAAAGGAGTTGGTGGATTCCGGCAGCCAGATCGGAGGACCGGATGGTCAAGGTTAAAATCTGCGGGATCACCAATATCAGCGATGCCTATAGGGCAGCCGAGTGCGGGGTAGATGCCCTTGGGTTTATTTTTTATCCGAAAAGTCAAAGGTACGTGGTGCCGGCAAAGGCAAAAGAGATGATTCAGAAACTTCCCCCTGAGATCATTCGGGTAGGGGTCTTTGTCAATCACGAGATACAAGAGGTCAAGGAGATTGCTCAATTTTGCGGTCTCAATCTGATTCAACTCCACGGGGATGAATCCCCTGAATACTGTGCCCAATTTCCCATGTCTTCTCTGATCAAGGCTGTTTTTTGTCGGACAGAAGAAGAGATACGAGAATTAAAGAATTATCCCGTGGCGGCTATCCTGGTGGATGCACGCGATGCAGGGCATTATGGAGGGACAGGGAAAAATTCGGATTGGAGGCTGGCGATAAAGGTCAAGGAGACGCATCCCCTCATCCTTGCCGGCGGCTTACATAGGGAGAATATAAGGGAGGCCATCGAGATGGTCAGACCTCAGGCCGTAGACATCAATAGTGGTGTTGAAATCTCGCCCGGGAAGAAAGACCCCGGTAAAATAAAGGAGATCATTGAGATTGTTCGCGAGACCGACCGAATGATATCCGGTAACATAGGAAGTCCAGGCGAGCATAAAGATGTTTTTAGTGAAATAAACATATTCGATGGGAATAAGAGGTGAAAATAATCCCCAATTGTATCGAAGAGGATGGGGGATGACCAGAAAAGAGGTAACCATTCATGCAAAAAAAACTTCCGGATAAAAGAGGGCATTTTGGAATTTTTGGGGGCAAGTTTGTCCCCGAGACACTTATGGCTCCCCTTCAGGAATTAGAGAGGGCTTACCTTTCAATAAAAAAAGACCCTCTCTTCCAGAGTGAATTGACGTCCCATTTGAAAAACTATGTCGGGAGACCCACGCCACTTTATTTTGCAAAAAGACTGACTGAGGAGTTGAAGGGGGCAAAGATCTACCTTAAACGGGAAGACTTGACGCATACAGGCGCTCATAAGATCAACAATACGCTGGGACAGGCGATGCTGGTCAAAAGGATGGGGAAGAAGAGGGTGATTGCTGAGACCGGAGCAGGTCAGCATGGTGTCGCCACGGCCACGGCAGCGGCTCTCTTTGGATTGAAATGCGTCGTTTATATGGGGGAGGAGGACATCCAGCGACAATCCCTGAATGTCTTCAGGATGAAACTCTTGGGGGCTGAGGTCATCCCTGTTTCATCCGGGAGCAAGACATTGAAAGATGCGATCAACGAGGCGATCCGGGATTGGGTCACCCATGTCCAGGATACTTATTATCTCATCGGCTCTGTGGTCGGACCTCACCCCTATCCCATGATGGTCAGAGATTTTCAATCGATCATTGGCAGGGAGGCAAAGAAGCAAGTGCTGGAGAAAGAGGGCCGTCTTCCTGATTATCTGGTGGCCTGTGTGGGGGGAGGAAGCAATGCGATGGGCCTCTTCTATCCCTTCTTCAAAGACAGCGTACATTTCATTGGAGTAGAGGCGGCGGGTTTGGGAGTGGATACGGGAAGCCATGCTGCATCCCTCTGTGCCGGCGAAATAGGAACCCTTCATGGAAGCATGAGTTACATCCTTCAGAATGATTCTGGAAATATCCTGGAGACCTATTCTTTTGCGCCCGGCTTAGACTATCCGGGGGTGGGGCCGGAGCACGCCTTTTTCAAAGAGAACAAAAGGGCTGAATATGTAACCGTCACAGACGAAGAAGCCCTAAAGGCATTCCACCTCCTTTCAAAAACAGAAGGCATCCTTCCGGCCCTTGAGAGCGCGCATGCCCTTGCCCATGTCTTTAAATTAGCCCCCGCTTTAAAAAAAGACCAGGTGATCATCGCCAACCTTTCAGGCCGCGGGGACAAGGATGTTCCTTCAATCGCCGCCAAGATCGGAGTGGAGCTATGAACAGGATTGAGAGGGTATTTAAAGGGCTCAAAAATAGGAGGGCAGCCTTAATTCCTTTTGTCGTTGCGGGTGACCCTGATCTCAAGACGACAGAGGAATTGGCCCTAAAAATGGCTGAGGCTGGAGCAGATATTATTGAGCTGGGTGTCCCTTTTTCCGATCCCCTCGCAGATGGACCGACCATTCAAGCTGCCTCCCAGCGGGCCCTGCAAAATGGGATCAACCTCAAAGATATATTATCCTTAGCGGAAAGATTGAAGGGGATCAACACCCCTCTGGTCCTCATGACCTATTTCAACCCTGTTTTTCACTACGGCTTAAAGGATTTCGCTGAGGGATGTGGACGAAGCGGAATTGATGGAGTGATCATCCCCGATCTTCCTCCTGAAGAAGCAGGGCCGTGGATGGGAGAGGCTCGGAGGATGGGGTTGGATACTATTTTTCTCGTTGCCCCCACCAGCCCGCCGGACCGAATAAGGTTGGTGAGCCGATGCAGCCAGGGGTTCATCTATTATGTCTCCGTAACGGGCGTCACCGGAGCGAGAGAGAAATTGCCGGAGGAGCTGGAGCCGGCTGTCAAGGGAATAAAGAAGCGGAGCAAAAAGCGGGTGGCTGTTGGTTTCGGCGTCTCCACTCCAGAGCAGGCTAAAGAGATCAGCCTTTTTGCTGACGGCATCATTGTAGGAAGCGTGATCGTTAAGATGATCGAGGAGAACCTAAAAAACCCGGAGTTAACCGACAGGGTGAGGGATTTCGTCTCCTCTTTTGCCAAGGCATTGAAATCGTAAGGCATCTCCGATCATCGTAGCGTCGGCATTAATTGCCGACGAGATACTCTAATGATCGATTTGACCCGCCCCCGATAGATGGGGACGTTGCTCAAAACCACCGGAGGACAGCCGTCCCGGCCATCCTCAAGATTTCGCCTTTCAGAGCAGGCAAAACGCCTATCCTACCGTTATTGGACATGTTTATTCTGTTTTTTTAATTGCTGTCTACCCTTGACAGAATTAGAGAAATCGGGTACGTATTAATCCGTCGTCCTTACGAAAATAGTGCCCTATCGGCAGAGGGGACAAAAAGTAATTTTTACAGAAAAAAAGTGACAGTCCCTTATCGATCTTTTGTGGAAGCGGAAGAGATATTTGATTTTAGAGAAAAAAGGACTTATAATTTTATTGAGTCCGTTGAAAGAGTTGAGAAAACGAGAAACATGCAGTGATTGCCGTTTCGGCAATGGTTAAGCCTGTTAGACTCATCGATCATATCCTCATCGGGAGGTAAGAGCAGTGATTATAACGATGCTCAAATCGAAGATCCATAGGGCAACCGTTACGAGAGCCGACGTTGATTATGAGGGGAGCGTTACCATTGACAAGGAACTGATGGATGTTGCAAAACTCATTGAATATGAAAAAGTGGATATCTACAATATCACCAATGGACAAAGATTTTCGACTTATGTCATCAGGGGTGAACGTGGCAAGGGTGAAATCGGCTTGAACGGGGCTGCTGCCAGGCTGGTTTCAGTAGGAGACCTCATCATTATCTGCTGTTATTCTCAGCATGAAGAAAAAGAGGTTGCCAAACATAAACCTGTCATTATTCATGTCGATCAAAAGAATAAGATAAAGGAAATTAAAATGGTAGGTATGTTATCTAAAAGTTAGCTTTGAGACCCCTACAAGATTGTGGATGACTCACCCTCCTAAAAATTTATTTCCACCTACAGCTTCAGGTCTTAGAAAAACCTTTTTTTGAAATATTGCCAATGTCAACGGGAAAGAATCCACCATTTAAATTGGCCACTTTTGACCTCGATGGGACACTTACCCAAGAACGATCCATCTGGGAATATATTCATAAGCGATTGGGCAAATGGTACGGGTTTGCAGAGCGGTATCAGAGTCAGTTTTTGGCCGGAGAGATTTCTTATGAAGAATTTTGTGAGCGCGATGCCCAAGTCTGGAAGGGAATGGGGGTGGAAGAATTGCTGGAGATCGTCAAGGCGGTTCCTTTTCACCCGGGGGCGGATGAACTGATCCATTACCTTAAACGGAAAGGGTTGAAACTTTCATTGGTTTCTTCCGGACTTTCTCTCCTTTCCGATTGGGTGCATCAGAAATATAAATTTGATTACTCTGTTTCTAATGATCTCCTTCATGAAAATGGAGTATTAACCGGGAGGGTGAAGATTCAGGTCTATTATGATAAGAAAGCAGAATGGGTGAGGAAGATTCTCAAGCAATTTGGAGTGAAGCCTGAAGAGGTGATCGCCATCGGGGATAGCAAAGGCGATATGGATATGTTTCGCATGGTAGGGTTTTGCATCGCCTTCAATTCTTCCTGCAAGGATCTTGAACAGATTGCCAATGTCTGCATTCCGAGCCAGAATCTTGCGGATATCATACCGAGGCTCCCACTTTGAGAGATTAGAGGGGGAGACAGAGAGATGGGGAGACACGGAGAAAAAGATTGATAGGGAGATAAGGGATAGGGAGACAAGGAGACAAAGGAGGATAATCCCCGTGTCACCGTGTCCCGGGTTCGCCGCGTCCTGTCAGAGTATAATGGACTGAGAAAACATGACTTGGGAATTAAGATGGATGGGGTGGGCAAATGGATGGTGGAGCACACTGGTTTTAGATCAGGTGATTCCCTTGCTCACCTATCTCGGAAGCCATTTTGCAGTAATCCTCTTTATTATTCTCAGTTGGATTTTAACCAAGCAGAAAAAAGTTCTCCGACGTCTTCTCCTGCTCTATGGTATCCAATCGGTTGTGATCTACGGTCTTAAGTTTCTTGTAAAAAGAGAGAGGCCTCTCTTTTTCTTGGAGATGGCCTC
>CAZEKS010000029.1:0-12399 GCA_964512795.1 uncultured Syntrophaceae bacterium | reverse complement strand
GGGTCATGAATCACTTCCTCGCTCCTCCCTCTACCCACACCCATATAGGTGCCACCGTATTGCTGTCCTTCACAACCTTCCCAGCTGATGACTTTTCCCACATCGTTGATGTTCACGACCTTAACGATTTCAACCTCCCCAGTCTCAATATCCACCTCCACTTCCATGAAGTGGGCCTGCCTGCAGAGACGGAGCCGCTGGCTCGAATAAGCCCCTGCTTGGACTTGCCACCCGTACGCGAAGAGTGGTTCTGTAAAATTACTCCTCTGAGCTCCCCTCCCCATTTCAGGTTGGGCTACCAAGGGCCCCTCTATCCCCATAGCTCCAACAAATTCTGCAATGCTCATCCGAACGGATGGGTCTCTCTTAACGTAGATGACGCTATCTTTGATGTCTAAATCCTCAGGTTTCAACCCTGGAAATGCAGGTGGGAAACTACCCCTTGAAGTCTCTCCCAGAGGCCGGGTCGCCGCCTCAAGTATCTTTTGTTTGAGAAGTCTGGCTACATTTCTTATCGCAAATCCGTTCACAGACATATTGGTTGATGAATCAGGAGTCATCGCGAAGAAACCGGCATCCATTTGCGGTCGATAATAAACGTCTTCAATCCGCATCCCCAGTTCATCGGCCGCAATTTGGCAATAGGACGTCTCCGCATTGACGCCACAATCGCATCGCATCCCTAATAGGGTTGCTGTACCATCGGTCCGCTCGATACGGATTGCCATCTCACTTGATCCCGCGGAGTCCTCCCATTCATGTGTCCAGGTAAAACCCAATCCATGCATCCTGCCGTTTGGAAGTTTTTTTGTGCCTGGCGGGTGCCACTTCTTATCCCATTCGATTGCTGCTTTCCCTTTTTCAATACATTCCCTTAAACTATCCCTCACCTGGAACCCCATCTCAGCCTTGCGCTGATTGAGCCATGTCAGATCATGCCCCTCCACACCATCATTTTTGAGAGCGACCTCTATGGGATCAAGACCCAGTGCATTGGCGACATGGTCAAAAACTAATGTAAGACTCAGACAATTCGGATTTTGTTCACAACGGGTGGGAACATTAATTCCTTTATTGATCTGGACCGCTTCTAACTTTCCATAGATATGAGGGATCTTCGTATTCTCGGAGAAGTGGTGAAGAATGCCAAAAACAGGAAACCATTGATTGGATAATACCGCTCTCGCCTTCACGGCAGTGATGGTACCGTCCTTCTTGGCCCCCACCTTAAAATAATAGACCCCTTCATCCATTTCGCCGCCGTAGAAATCCTCCCTTCGACTAAAGACCCATTTCACAGGTCTGCCCGTTCTCTTGGCGAGGAGTGCGGCACAATACTGGCCACCCATGTTCCAGGGAACTTGACTCCATCCCCCAAAACTTGCGCCCTGATAAGGACAGTGAACCTGGATCTTATTCATAGGAATCCCGCCAAACCAGGAAGCCAACACCCGTTTGCTGATTTGGGGACGCTGCTGTTTAACCCAAATTTCTGGATATTCGCCGTTCCACCTGAAAACGCCGCAAGGACGTTCAGGTCCGATCCAGGTATGAAGGAGCCGCTTAGACTTGAATTCTATGATGTGATCCGCCTCTGCAAAACCCTGCTCTACATCCCCATGCTGTTCCACATCGAGGAAACCTTCATTGTAATAGTTTCCATTGGGATAGATCTCAGGGTTTGCCAAAGGAGCATTCTGTTTTAAGGCCTCCTCCGCATCGAGGACGAAAGGACGCTCCTCCCATTCTACCTCAATCAGTCTCAGGGCTTCATCTGCAATGCTCTCTGTATCAGCAGCCACCACAGCTCCAACTTCTTCCCCTTGAAAGTAAGCCACCCTGGGCAATACAGGGATTGCATTAGGGACATGGCCACCTAAATCCGCTAAGCTGGGTAGCTCCGGATCGTCATATCTAAGGATCGCTCTCACACCTTGTAATGCCTCTGCCTTACTTGTATCCATCCTCTTTATTTTGGCGTGAGCGTAAGGGGATGTAAGAAACCTGGCGTAAAGCATTCCTGGAAGCTGTATATCTATCGTATAGGCAGCACGCCCGCTTGCCTTCTCGTATCCATCTATACGGCGAACTCCTCGTCTCCCTATATAACCGTAGTTTTCCAGTGGGTATCGATCAGATCTCAGATTGTCCAACAGTTCTGAGATTCTTTTCATTTCATCCTGAACCATATTGCCTCGCTCCCACAGAATCTAACACTCTGTATATCTTAACCACATCATTATCTACGCCTTCCCCAACGCTTTAAGAACTTTGTCTGGAGTGATCGGACCATCATCGACCCATTTGCCTATAGCATTATAAACCGCTCCATGGAGGAGATAGGTGGTATCGTTGCCCACGTCTTCACCAATGCCTACGGATCCATAGGGCCCTAACCCCATTCCAGTCTCGACGATAATGGTCTCGATGGGCCCTACGTCGAGCACTGTATTGAATTTGTAATCTATGAGATTGCCGTTCAGCAACACGCCGGTTTGCGGGTCCCAAATATACTCCTCGCTCCGGTTCCTGCCCACACCCATATAGGTGCCCCCGTACTGCTGGCCCTCCACGGTCTCGGGAGACATTGCCTTGCCAACGTCATTCACGTTTACCACCTTGGTCACCTCTACTTCTCCCGTCTCAGTATCCACTTCTACTTCGCAGAAATGCGCCTGACGACATAATCGTTGACGTCCCGGCTCTTTTCCAAGCCTTCCTTGGCGATGATAGGCCCAAACATAAATGGGTTCGTGGGTTGTACTTTGTATCGCTCCATACTCATGCTTCTGGACAAAACTCCCCCTTACATCCTTCACGACTTCGGCAACCATTTTCTTGATGGAGGGATCTTCCTTGACATAGATGACGCTGTCCTTTATGTCCAAATCCTCAGGTTTTCTGTCGGGGAATGCGGGAGGGATGTCCCGCTCGATGAGATGGACAGTAATCGTAGCCAATTCGAGGAGCTTCTGTTTTGCCTTTTTTGCTACTTTTTTCATGACGTAGCCATTGGTCGTCAGATTACATGAGCCGTCGGGGGTCATGAGCGGCAGATGAACGTCATCTTGCTGTCTTAAGAACACATCCTCATAGCGCATCCCCAGCTCCTCGGCCACAATCGAACAGTAGGTGCTCTCGGCGTTTACGCCCACGTCCGACCGGAGGGCTATGATACTTACCGCGCCATCCTGCTGAATCATCAATCCCGCTGCTCCTGCCCCGCGGTTTTCATCCCATTCATGATCCCAGATAAAGCCCAGGCCGTGCATTCTGCCATTGGGCAGCCTCCTCGTGCCGGGTGGATGCCGTTTCTCATCCCATCCAATGGCCTTCTTGCCCGCCTCTATACATTCCCTCAGGCTGTCTCTCACCGGGAAACCGTGTGTACGTTTGAAATCCTCCAGCTGGGTCATATCCTTCCCATCGGCGCCATCATTCTTAAGCGCAAGCTCAGTCGGATCCATGTCCAATTCAGCAGCCACGTGGTTACACACATGGGTTAAGGCAAAGGACGGCGGAAGCTGTTCACACCGAATCGCCATAACGGGCCCTTTGTTGACCTGGGCAACAAGGGTTTCGGATTCGATATGAGGCACTTGAGAGTTCTCCAGGAAATGCAGACCTGCTTCAAAGGAGAGGTTGGTGAAAAAGCTTCTGATTTTTACTGCGGTGATCGTGCCATCCTTTTTAACGCCGACCTTAAACTCGCTCTCCATAGCGTCCAGTGATCCAAAGGTGAAAGCATCCCTTCTATCAAAGATCCATTTTACTGGCCTTCGAGTCCTTCTGGCCAGTAGCGCACTCACGTATTGGGGAACCATGCCATAGTCTATCCAGTTCCAACCCCCGAACATAGCCCCATTATAGGGGGAGTTGATTTTCACCTTGCTCATGGGCATGCCAAACCACATATTCATCATCCACTTGTGTTCATAGGGGTGCTGGTGATGAAGCCAGAGTTCGGCGCATTCTCCTTCCCATCTTGTGATACCGCTCACCGGTTCCGCATCCGAACACCCGTGATACCGTCGCCTGGCTTTGAACTCAATAATCTTGTCAGCCGCTTTGAAACCCTTCTCAACGTCTCCAAAGCGAAAAAACCTGGAAGGCTGAAAAAACAACGGCATCAGATTGCTCTCCGGCCTCCACTCGGGTCGTGTCAAGGGTGCACCCGGTTCCAGGGCCTCCCGTGCTTCCAGGACAAAAGGCCGCACTTCCCACTCCACCCTTATGAGCCTCACCGCCTCGTTGGCGATATCCTCTGAATCGGCCGCCACCACAGCGCCCACTTGCTGCCCCTGGAAGTAGGCGTACCCGGCCAGGATATCTTCTTCCCCTCCCTGTAGAGTCGGAATCCTTTTTCCATATACTTCTGGATCATCATATCTGAGTATAGCCCTCACTCCCGGAAGCGCCTCGGCCTTGCTCGCATCCATGCGCTTAATTTTTGCATTGGCGAAAGGGCATGTCAGCCATCTCGCATACAGCATCCCCGGCAGTATCACGTCTCTCGTATAAGTGGCTGTTCCACTTGCCTTCCGAAATCCGTCGATTCTTCGTACACCCCTTTTCCCTAATAGACGGAATGTCTCGGGTATATATTGATCATGCTCCATAGGATTATTGGGCATTTCCTTGATGTCTTCAGTCATCCTTATTGAACCTCCTATTGAGCCTTTACTTTTTGCGCTGCTTCCAGTATCGCCTTCGGATGTTGCGGATAGGTGCCACACCGGCATAAGTTACCTGCTAATGCCTCCCTCACTTCCCCCTCCGTTGGATCGGGATTCTTCTCCAGAAGCGCCTTTGCCGTGACGACAAAGCCTGGCGTGCAATAGCCGCACTGCATGCAGTGGTGTTTGACATATTCTTCGATCAGAGGGTGATTAGACATTGCAATGCCCTCTACGGTCTCTATTTGGTTACCGTCACACTCGATGGCCAGGGTCATGCATGAGAGAATAGCCCTACCATTCATGATGACGGTACATGACCCACACGCACCGCGGTCGCACATCAACTTGGCTCCGGTCAGCCCAAGCTTATCGTGGATCAAGTAGTAAAGAGTCCATTCCGGCTCAACCTGGATCTTATATTTTTGTCCATTGATTGTAAGTTTTATTATTCCCTCTGGCTCCGGAAGCGATTCGGTCTTATGGTCGGCAATGATGTGGGATTTTATTGCCTCAAATGAATCAAAAGCGCTTGAGCAGTAGGGGCATGAGTATCTGGCTATTCCAATGGATGCATCATTCACCTTTTCATTCCTCCTCTTAAATGATTCCTAACGGAACCACAGGATTTTTGTCCCGATCCACCAATTAAAAGAGATATCATAGTTATCGATAGCCTCTCAGACTTCTCAAAAAGATTGATTGCTCGATGCGGTTTTCGTACTCTTTTCTAAAATGGTTCAGCGTATCCAGGACCGGAACCGGGGCCGCCTGTCCCAGACCACACAATGAGGAAAGCATCATCACGTGAGATAAATCTTTTATGGCTTCGATATCTTCTTTTGCCCCTTCGCCCTTGGCCAGCCTTTCCAAAATCTCAACCATCGCCTCAGTCCCTTCACGGCAGGGGGTGCACTTTCCGCACGATTCATCGGCCAAAAACTCCATGTTCCGATACATTACATCAATCACATCTCTGCTTTCATCGTATACAGTGATCGCTCCTGACCCGAGAATCGTCTCATAAGATAAAGGCATCTCGATCATCGGCTGAGGAATCATTCTTCCTGTCGCACCGCCCACCTGTACCATCTTCATCTTCTTGGCCGAGGCCAACTCCATCACCAATTCCGCAAGCTTGCTCCCAAGCTCCATTTCATAAACACCCGGTTTCTCGACATCCCCGCTCACCGAGAACACCTTGGTCCCCTTGCTTTTCTCTGTCCCCATTTTTTTGAACCACTGGCTGCCGTTTAAAATGATCGGGGGGATGTTCATCAGGGTCTCCACATTGTTGATCACCGTGGGTCTTCCCCAAAGCCCTTTGCCGGGGGGGAATGGAGGCTTATAACGGGCTTCCCCTCTCATCCCCTCAATGGAATTCATCAGTCCTGACTCCTCACCGCACATATAAGCGCCGGCACCCTCACGAAGATCAATCTCCAGGTGTTCCAAGAAGCCCTTTTTTTTGGCCTGGTGGATTGCATGGAGGAGCAATGGAGAGAGCGAGTGGTACTCGGCGCGCAGATAGAGATAAGCCTTCTTCGCTCCGATGGCAAAACCTGCAATGGCGATCGCTTCGATCAGGGCGAACGGGTCATGTTCCAAGATGAACCGATCTTTAAATGTTCCGACTTCACCCTCATCCGCATTGCAGATAAGGAACTTCTCATCCCCTGGGTTTCCTTTCGCCAATTTCCATTTCAATCCGCAAGGAAATCCGGCCCCACCTCGCCCCAGTAGTTCTGACGCCATGACTTCCTCGATGATCTTCTCTGGCGTCATCTCCTTCTTTACCTTCTTAAGAGCCATGAAGCCGCCTTGCTCCAAATAGGAAGAGATGTCCTTGGGATCGACGACCCCGCAGTTCTTCAAAACGACCCGTTTTTCCAATGCCATTCTCCTCTCAGGGGTGTCTTATCGATACGACTTCAGAATCTTTGAGATCTTCCTCGGGGTCAGGTCCCCATGAACATCATGATTCACCAGCATAGCGGGGGCCCTGTCGCAAGCACCGATGCAGTTCGCTAGTTCAAAGGAAAATCTACCGTCCGGAGTCACCTCGCTGGGCTTTATGCCGACGGTTTTTTCGACGCCCTCGATCACCATTTGGGAACCTTTCAGGTAACATGGGACACTTCTGCATACCCTGATCACATTCCTTCCAAGTGGTTTCGTTGAAAGAAAAGAATAGAAGGTAGTCACCCCATAGATATCGCTGATGGAGAGGTTCAGAGACTTCGCTGTTTTAGCCATGAAATTCTGCGACACATAACCCGAATTTTCTTGAGCCTTCTTCAACCTCATGAGGAGGCCCCCACGCCTTATGTCGTGTAGGGGAGGTTGGGGTGAACTTCCTTCTACGCCTTTGCCCTCCATTTTTTCGCTTGCTTGATTCGGCTTGGTTAAGGCACTGGTTGGGCAGTAGTCGATGCAAATCCCACAGTCACGACAGACCTCTTTATTGAGGGGAACGTCAAAATCAACGATGATCTTCGAGCGGGAACCTCGGTAGGCGGTGCCAAACACCTCCTTCTTGGCCAAATCGCTACAGGCCCTGATACATCTGTAACAGAGGATGCATTTTGACAAATCTCGTCGAACATATGGACTCATCTCCTCTAAGGGATAATGACGGGGCTCCCTCACCTTAAATCTCGGAGGACCCACCTCGAAGTCTGAGGCGATCTTATGCAGGTCACATTGCTCTGTTCTCGCATCCGTGACACAAGGACCCGTGTGACCCGCTAACAAAAGCTCTACGGTCGCTTTCCGTGCCGTGATGACCTTGGGAGACCGGGTATAGATCACCATGCCTTCGGTGACGGGAGTATGACAAGACCCGACCAGTCGAGCCGACCCCTCCACTTCAACGACACAGATCCGGCACGCTCCAGTTGAGAAAAAATCACGATGATGACAGAGGGTAGGAATATTGATGCCAGCTTTCTCCGCGGCTTCAAGGATCGTCATCCCCTTATCGCCTTCCACTTCAATATTGTCTATATGTAATTTTACGTCATCCATTTTCCTCACCAAACATTCTGCTTCCTTGATCGTATGGTTTATAGATTTCTTTTTACTACTGCCTCTACACCCCCATTGTGGAACACAACTCTATCCTAAATTTCTCCTGCGCTCATTGATTTAAACAGTACCCTACGCATGGTATATTGGGGGACGTTCGGACCCTCCACTTTTGAGTGATTTGAATATATAGAAAAACGGAGTTGTATGTCAAACGGAAAAATACCATGAAGAAGTCCCAACTCTTCAACAACGGTTTGACTTTTTGCCTTCAGATATTGATGTTCTTCTTGAATATGCAGAAATCCCTCTGGCCCAGTTTCTCGGCTCTTGTAAGCTTGCCGGAGGCGACCGAAATAACCTCTTCAAAAATCCGTTTCCCGGCCGACCCTACCGTTTCCTTTCCTTGAAGGATCTTGCTCACATCCATATCCGTGTTGTCTCGCATCTTGACGTATGTGTCCCTATTGCCTGTAATCTTGATGACCGGTGTGATGGGCGTTCCCAACGGATTCCCTCTGCCTGTGGTAAAGAGAACGATCTGTACCCCTCCGGCTACCATGCCAACGAGCTGCTCAATGTCACTTGCCGGAGTATCCATATAGACCAATCTCTTCTTTGTGGGATAAGAGGCGTATGGTATCACTTCTTCGAGAGGACTCGTCCCTGCTTTATAAATGCATCCAAGAGATTTCTCCTCAAGGGTCGTGATCCCTCCGGCAATGTTTCCCGAAGAAGGATTGGCCTCGCGGATGTTCTGCCCCGCTGCAATCGCCTTTTCTTCCCACCAGGCAACTGCATCCAGAACCTGTTTCGCCATTTCAGGTGTTCTTGCCCTTCTGGCAAGGAGATGTTCCGCACCGATCAGTTCAGGGGTTTCAGAAAGGATTACCGTTCCGCCCTCTGCCACAAGCATGTCACAGGCAGCACCAACCGCCGGGTTTGCGGCTAAGCCCGAGGTATAATCGGACCCGCCGCATTCCGTGCCGAGAATCAGCTCGCTCAAGAGGATTGGCTCACGGTTGAGTTTTGTGGCCTTTTCACACATTTCTTTCACAATCCTTTTCCCCAGAGCAATTGTTTTTCTTGTGCCTCCGACGTCTTGGATCTCGATCATTTCCACCCGCTTCCCGGAGGGAGCTATCCCTCTTTTGATTTCCTCGGAAGATAGCTGTTCACACCCGTTCCCAACGATCAAAACCGCAAAAACGTTCGGGTGTATACCGAAGCCAACCAGCGTCTTTTTGACCAGCATGCGGTCTTCCCCCACCTGGCCGCAACCTAACATGTTGGGTAGATCAACGACACCTTTTAGGCCATGGGCGATTGCCTGCGCAGCCCCTTGCGAACAGCCGACGCTGGGGATAACAAGCACGTAATTTCTCGTTCCCGCTTTCTCGTCTTGCCTGCGATAACCTTCGAAATTCACCGCAATCCTCCTCGCGGTTCACTTACTACATTATGTATATGTACATGTTCTCCCCGGGTAATCTTTGCCGTAGTCTGCCCGATCGGCTCTCCATATTTGATCACAGCCCCCCCTTCTTCTATATCCCTCAGGGCGAATTTATGACCCATTGGAATGTCTGATAAGAGCTTCATCTTTTCAATGCGGCCCTGAACCTCTACAGAGACTGTCATGCCAGCATTGAGCGGCTCGAGGGCTGTGGCTACATTATCCTTTTCATTGATGACGATTACCTTTATTCTACCCCCCATTTCAACTCCTTATTGGACGAATCCTGTCGATCATCGTCATCGCTTCCAAGCGGTTATAGGAACAATCAGGCCACCAGACGGAAATATGGCAACCCTGGCGTCTGGGTAAGCGTTCTGGAGCAACCTCAAGCCTTCCTCAATGGAGGATGCATACTCTAAACCCATGGTCCGTGCTTCGTCCCTCGAAATAGCTGAGGACACAAGGATCGTCCGTATTTCTGGCCTCAAGAACACGGTGGACATGGCCATATTAAAATCTATTGACTTTTCCGGCAAAAAGGCCATCCCCTTTGACAGAGCCTCCTTTACATAGGCGGCAGAATGGTTATGGGACTTCTCCTTTACCACATTAAACGAGTTGAGAAATTCGGCAGGTATCGGCGACACAATAGGAGCTATAAGCAGGATGGCCCCCGTATTTTTTGTGACAATATCCGGTGCGCTCAACCCTTTGAAGAATTGGTGACCGTGGGTATGAGGAAAGGTTGAGGTAATCGTCACATCAACTTTCTCCTCAAATCTGTGCCCGAGCTTATCAAAACATACTTCCACTGCCTTCTCAAAAGCCATCTCCAGACTGCCACCTATGATGTGCACGACCTGTCCCTTCTGGTCGTAAACACAGTTTATCGAAAAATCGAGCCCGATTGCTCGAGCGGCTCTCATACAGCCTTCATGAAAGCAATTACCTTTCGTAACCCCTGCCACGGATTGAGGATGTATCAGATACTTCATGTGATGGTCCCGAATATATTCAAAATCGGATACTCCAGGCATTACAATTTTGGGGCCACCCCCATAACCCGCCATCGGATGGGGTAGAATGGAACTGATCCCCACTTTCAGGTCTGCCAGAGCCACGTCCGGATTGATTTTCACCATCCTCCCATTGCCAGGTATTTTAATGGGTACCAGATCGCTCTGCCAAGCGTTGTGTTGCACTATCTTGTAGCTTGATGCCACACTCTTCCCCACCCTCGCTTCAAGGGCCTCCCTTTTCATGGCTTCATGGGTTCCAAGGGCAACAACCAGGGTGATATTTTCACGGGAGAAACCGTTATCTGCTAAACGAGAGAGCAGGACTTCAAGAATCTCTGCCGCTGGTGTTGGACGAGTCAGGTCATCCACTATGATGGCAATCCTGTGCGCACGTAATACCAGGTCTTGAAACGGGAGGGTTCCTGCTGGCTTTGAAAGAGCCTCAAGGGTCATCTTTTGAATCGAAGGTATCGATATTCCTTCTTTGGATTCGACGAAATGCAACGGCACCCATTCTGGCGGCAGTGAGAAATATTGCTTTTTACCTTGGCCGAGATATAAATAATGATCTTGTCCCATAATCTCTTCAGATCCGAATAATGTTCAGTCTCAACATGAAATGATGCATTGATTTTATTTCTTGTAAGAGACTATGCAAGCTTATCTCTTCACCCCACTTCCCGGCACCTATTAGGTTAGACGATTCTGCTGATTCTGAACCTAATGCGTTTAATGTCCTGTTTGGAGTCTTCGAGATGTTCTCTTATAACCTCCTTAACGGCATCTTGGTCTTTCGCCTTCAAGCATTCTAAAATCCGCCAATGCCCTTTTATGCTCCTAAGTCTTGTATCGAGAGAGTGGGGGTCCTGGGCTCCCATCCTGTAGAGTCTTAGTCGATGGCGAAGTGTAGCCCAGATATCGAGCAAGGTCTTCATGCCGCTGGCCCTGACGATAATTTCATCAAATTCTGTGTCATATTGTAAAAAGGAACCCAATTGGTCCTGCTTCGCCGCTGCTTTTGATTGTATGAGAACTTGCTCTAAAGCGTCGATATAGCTCTGGTTTTCACTTTCAATAGCCTTTTTTGCAGCCAGGGGTTCAAGGACTGCCCTTATTTCATTAATTTCTATTACTTCCTCCCAGGTAATCTGCCGTACCCGATAGCCCACTCTTGGAAATGATTCGAGGAACCCTTCCATTTCGAGAACATGCAAGGCCTCTCTGACAGGAGTTCGAGAAACATTGACCTGCTTAGCCAGCCTTCCCTCAAGCACCCGTGAACCTGGAGATATGTTGCCCGAAAGAATCTCCTGCTTAATCTTATTATAGATCTGACCCCTAATAAGTGTCGGGTTTTCTATGATAAAATCTTTCAAACGATTATTCATGTAATCTCCCCAATTGTTGTATTCCCTTACGAACTCTTATATTCCTTGTATTCTAAACAAACAGTTTTTTGTAGAGTAATGGATTTGGTATCCCAATGGATTTGGTATCCCAACGTTTACAAATTTATCTTCATTTGTCAAGCAAAATTTTTTGAAAGTAAGCCTCTTTTTTTCTGTGATAAGCATTAGTGTAGTGAATCTAACACTTCTTTACATTAATTCCGAAGCCGTCATTCCCGCGAAACCGGGAATCCAGCTCGGAAAGACTGGATTCCGGGTCAAGCCCGGAATGACAATCAAAGTAAAGGGACTTTTGACTCACCACATTAGGTAGCGTATCGGGCAAACTCTTTTGGGATTTTAATCCGGCAGCGTTCATAGATTGACTTCATTTGGCACCTTCTTTACCTTAGCGTTATATTGAAAAGGAGGTTGGGTATGCTTCCAAACCTTTATCAAGCGGGTCTTTTAGATGTTTATAGGTAACATGCGACGTTCATCTAAGGTGACATCTAAGATATGCTTGGAAAGGTAGTAGCAGAACGCTTAAAGGTGCTGCTATAAAGGTTTTCCAGCACACCCAACCATCTTTTGGGAACGTTTTTATTCAACTGTAAGGTTTATTCTACCTCTCACATTCTTCTTAACCTTGAAGGCTTTCCTACCATCTTCTACGAAGGCGCATCAACGGCCTAAAGCTCTTAGGCTTGCTTCACCTAAAGCATTAGCTCCAATGATAGAGCCCAAAATCATTTCAGGATTGACTTCAAAATAGGAATTATGAGTCGTAAGCCCTTCCATGCAAGCAACATTGGCTGCCTTGGTTAGAT
>CAZEKS010000028.1:5016-12483 GCA_964512795.1 uncultured Syntrophaceae bacterium | reverse complement strand
AATCGATGCAGAAATCGATGATCCTTTGGAAGACTCCAGGGTCATCGTCATCCAGACCTACGATGAAGGTCCCCATGATACCGATTCCCTGGTCGTGAATTCTCTTGACCGCCTCCGCATACCGCGAGGGGTGGTTGAATCCCTTTCCCATCCTATCCAGGTTCTTGGTAGAGAAGGACTCAAAACCGATATTGATCGCGATACAGCCACTTTGTGCAAATCCCTCCAGGAGTTTCTGATCAAAGGCGATGGAGACGGGGGCATGGCCATACCAAAGGAGGTCGAATTCTCTAAGAAGGGAAAGAAGTTCAAGACAAAACCGCTTGTCCCCTGCGATGTTGGAATCGATGATGTAAAGAAGCCTTCTTTTGAGAAAATAAGGAAGGTCTTTGCTCAATAGGGAAAGGATGCTTCTTAAAACAAGGTTCATCACCGGTCCCTTTTGGAAAAGGGTCTTAAGTTCTCGCTCAATTTCGCTGATCGGGCGATTGCGATATCGAAACCCGAAAAATTTTGAGACGCCGCAGAAGTCGCAGCGGTGAGGACATCCTCGTGTGGTTTCGAGTAACTTCAATGGAAAGTAAAATTTTTCATTGAGAAGATCCCTTCTGGGAAGGAGAAGGTGGGAGGGGTTTACGAATTCGCTCCCCACATAAATCCGCCTCATTTGCCCTCTTCTTAGATCCTCGATTAGATCTGGCCAAACCTCTTCTGCTTCTCCCACCACAACGGCATCCACATGTCGAAGCGCCTCTTGAGGGAGCATGCTTGCATGGACACCTCCCATGACGACAGGGATCCCTCTCTTTTTAAACTCTTCTGCGATCTGGTAAGCCCGGGGGGCAACGGGCGTCTGGGCAGTTATCCCCACCAGGTCCACCTTTTCTTCGAAATCGATTTTTTCAAAGGCTTCATCGACAATCTTTAACTCCACACCAGGAGGGGTGACAGCTGCGACATAGGGAAGGTTCAAAAAACTCAGTCGGAACAGGAAGGCCTCTTCCTTTTTTCGCTCCCGCTCAGGTGAGATCAAGAGTATCTTCATGCTTCCTATTTAACCCATTCTGTGGGAAGGGGTCAACGCCCGCCTACGACTTGCCCACCCCCAGTTTTTCCTTATCCTCTCCAGGCTGGATGAAATGGATGTACCAGGCCACCTGGCCAACCCCCTCTTCAAGGCTTCATAAGGCCGATTTCTTAGAGAGTATTTTGTAGCCTGACCGAGGAAGATAAGGGACTTCCTTATGACGTTGAGATCTATGTGCCCAAACGCAAAGCGGTGCGGCCTGTGAAGCCTCTCTGAGGGGCTCGGCCGGGTGGCTTGTCCTTAAAAAGCTTAGGGCTTCTAAAAAACTGGGGTGAATAAGCTGCTTACGGAAGTTAAATCCCCTTCGGCGGGCGGGCAGGCCTGCCTTTGGCACGAATATTGCCTATATTTTGTTTTAAGAAAATAAGGTGGTAATTTTCTGTGATGAATTTTCTTGAATCAGGTTGCGGTATTTGTTAATATGGGATGGTTTCAAGAAAGGGAGGAAGAAAAAGGATGGTATTTGATTCATTATGGGGTTTGTTTTCATCGGATTTAGCCATTGATTTGGGTACGGCGAATACCGTCGTCTATGTGAAAGGGAAGGGAATCGTCGTCTCCGAGCCGTCCGTGGTGGCCATTCAGAGGGATTCGAGAGGAGAGAAGCACGTCCTGGCCGTGGGCCGTGAAGCCAAGGAAATGTTAGGTCGAACACCAGGCAACATTTTCGCCATCCGACCGATGAAGGACGGAGTGATCGCCGATTTTGAAATTACCGGTGAGATGCTCCGTTATTTCATCGCCAAAGTTCACAATCGAAAAACCCTGCTTCGACCCCGGGTGGTCATCTCCGTCCCTTCTGGCATCACACCCGTAGAAAAACGTGCGGTTCGGGAATCGGCTCAATCTGCTGGCGCCAGGGAAATTTATCTGATCGATGAGCCGATGGCCGCCGCCATCGGGGCGGGACTTCCGATCACCGAGGCCTCCGGGAATATGATTATTGACATCGGTGGAGGGACCACGGAGGTAGCGGTCATTTCCCTATCGGGGATTGTGACAAGTCAATCCATTCGGGTGGCGGGGGATAAGATGGACGAGGCCCTTGTCCAATACATCAAAAGAAAATACAACCTTCTCATCGGCGAGCGAACGGCTGAATTGATCAAAATTAATATTGGGACCGCCTATCCCGAAGAGAATCCTCAAACCATAGAGGTAAAAGGAAGGGACTTAGTCACAGGCATCCCCAAAACCCTTGAAATCAATAGCGAGGAGGTCCGGGAGGGATTGGCTGAATCGATCAATACCATCATCGATACCGTCCGGATCACTCTGGAAGGGACCCCGCCAGAATTGGCAGCAGATATTGTGGACAAAGGGATTGTCCTGGTGGGCGGAGGTGCCCTTCTGAAGAACCTCGATGTTTTGCTCCGGGAGGTGACCAGTCTTCCCATTACAATCGTAGACGATCCCCTCTCGGCCATTGTGTTAGGCGCAGGAATGGTATTAGACAACGAGCAATTGCTCCATACCGTGACGGTTCAATATTGAGATTAATGAGGGTACGTGGTCTTTTTCTCTTCCGAAGATATCATCTTTTTATTTTCATCATCCTCCTTTTGTTGTTTGCCCTTGTTCTGATGTCGCTGAGGGCGCAACAGCGGAAGGGAGTAGAATTTTTTGACGCCCTTCTGATGGAGATATGCTCCCCTTTCCAGAAAGCTTCCACGTTTGTCAGCAAGACCATTCGAGGAACCTTCCAACAATATGTTTTTTTAGTCAACCTTGAAAAAGAAAACAGGATGCTTAAACAAAAGGTCGCTGAGCTTCAAGCAGAAAACCATTACATGAAGGAGATGAGGTTGGCCAACGACCGCCTGAGGCATCTGCTTCAATTTCGGGAGAAAGAATCGTCTTCCATGATCGGGGCTGAAGTGATTGGTCAAGATCCCTCTTCTTGGTTCAAGAGCGTGACCATTGATAAAGGGGAGAGAGATGGAGTGAAAAGGGGAATGGCGGTGGTCTCTCCAACCGGGATCATCGGTCAGATCCTGAAAACGGCACCCCATTATGCCACGGTTCTTCTCATCACCGATTACAACAGCGCCATTGATTCCATTGTCCAGGGAACTCGCGCGAAGGCCATCGTTGAAGGGAAAGGAGAAAACCAATGCCAGCTGAAATACCTTCTTCGAACGGAAGAGGTGGCTGTCGGGGATGCTGTCGTCACCTCAGGATTGGGTGGAAATTTTCCCAAAGGATTAATGGTGGGTGAGATCAAGAAGGTCGACAAGAAGGGTCACGGCGTTTTTCAATATGCCGAATTGGTTCCCAGTGTGGATTTTACACAGATAGAGGAGGTTTTCGTCATCATGGACCCTCTTCCCTCTTTGCTGCCGCAAGAAGAAAAGGCAAAGAAAGTGAAGAAGAGCAGGAAATGAAACGGGTGATTCTACCTCTTTTAGCGGCGATTCTCTTTCTTATCCTCCAGACCACGTTGTTGTCCTCCTTTCCTATTCAAAGGATCAGGCCGGACCTCCTTCTCATCTTTACCCTTTACCTGGCCTTTTTATTTCCGCCGATTTTCGGCGGGATATTGGCATTCTTTATGGGATATCTCCTGGATCTGTTTTCTGGAAACACCTTCGGCTTTTACACCGTTTCCAGGCCTCTGGTGTTTTTAGCTGCCCAATTCTTCAAAGAACGATTCTATCTGGAAGGATTTACCTTCCAATTCCTTTTCGCCTTCATCTTTGGCGTACTCGAAGGGATTCTCATCTTCATGCTGATGAACACCCTCCAACCCATCCCCCTTGGAAACCTTTATCCTTTATTGTTTACGTTCCTCCTCCCCCAATCATTCTTTACTGGTCTTGCCACCCCACCCCTCTTTTTCCTTTTTCAAAAGGGGTCATCATTATTATTGCGTCAGTCTGAGCAGGGAATAAAGGAGAGGGGGTATCGGTCATGATGGAATTAAATACCCAGAAGATGGAAGACTTCCAGGGAAGGTATAAATACCTGGTGGTCTTTGTCGGTTTAGCTTTTTTGTTGATTTTCATCCGTCTATGGTCCCTTCAAGTGATTAAAGGGAATGAACTCCGGCATTTATCTGAAAATAACCGCATTCGACTTATTGAGAACCCAGCTGATCGGGGAATGTTGTTTGATCGAAAGGGGCGTGTTTTGGCTCATAATCGGCCCTCCTTCGAAGTCTATCTTGTCCCGGAAGACGCAAAAGCCAATCCAGAGGTCTTGATCAAAGTGGGAGAGATGTTAAACCTCACTCCGGAGGAGATTGAGGAGAAGATCAAGGCCCAAAAACGACGGGCGCCTTTCAGACCGGTGAAGATTAAATCGGATATCCATTGGAATGAACTGGCCCTCCTCGAATCGAATCGGGTTTTTCTCCCAGGACTCATCGTGGATGTCAGACCCAGGAGAGCCTATGATTATGGGGACCTGGCCTCTCATCTCATCGGCTATCTTGGAGAGGTTGATGAGAATGAATTGAGAGAATCCAGAGAGGCTCCTTATCGAATGGGAGCCCTGATCGGAAAATATGGAGTCGAGTATCAGTGGGAAAATGATCTCAGGGGAATGGATGGAGGTCGGCAGATTGAAGTCGATGCCTTGGGAAGGGAGATCAGACCCCTGGGGATGGTTGACCCTTTTCCTGGAAATAATCTCTTTCTCACCATCGATGCAGACCTCCAGAAAACGGCTGAGGAAGCCTATAAGGATAAAAACGGAGCTCTGATTGCCATGGACCCGAAAACGGGGCGCATCTTAGCCATGGTGAGCAAGCCTTCTTTTGAACCCTTTGCAAGAAACATATCGCCGGAAGAATGGAAAGCTCTTGTGGAGAATCCTTATTACCCTTTCACGAACAAAGGAATTCAGGGACAATACCCAGCTGGGTCGGTCTTCAAGATCATCACTGCCATTGCGGGTCTGGAATCGGGAGCGATCACTCCGAGTACCCCCTTCTCCTGCACAGGGGCCTTCCCCTACGGCAACCGGGATTTTCGATGCTGGAAGGAAGGGGGGCATGGAATGATTAGCCTCCACCGGGCCATTGCTGAATCCTGTGATATCTATTTCTATCAAGTCGGTCTAAAGGTGGGGGTCGATCTCATTGCTCATTACGCCAAAGAGTTTGGTTTGGGGAAGGCGACAGGCATCTTACTCCCTCATGAGAAGTCTGGAATCGTTCCCACCAGTTCGTGGAAAAAGAAACGGTTTGGAACTCCATGGTATAGCGGCGAGACCCTTTCCTTCTCTGTAGGTCAGGGATATCTGTTGACGACCCCTCTTCAACTCTTGATGCTTATTTCAGGCGTCGCTAACGGAGGGAAGTTCTACCTCCCTCAGGTGGTGGAAAAGATAGAAGATATCTATGGGAACACCATAGGAGAGTGTCCCCCTATGGAATCGGGAAGCGCAAACGTTTCACAGAAGACCCTTCAAATTATCCAGGAAGCTCTTAAGGGGGTAGTGAACGATCCTCATGGGACAGGTTCGGCTTGTTCATTTAAAGAGGTCAAGGTGGCAGGGAAAACGGGTACGGCTCAGGTCATCACCATGCCCGAGGACTTTAAAAGGGGAGAGTTCCATCGAATCCCTTTAAGATTTCGGGATCACGCCTGGTTTGTGGCTTATGCCCCATTTGAAGATCCCAAAATATCGGTTGTTGTTCTCGTTGAGCATGGTGGATTTGGGGCTACTGTTGCAGCCCCCATTGCCAGGAAGGTCATCGAAAAATATCTCGATCTCAAGCCTTCGCCTCCCTTAAAGATGTCAGGAAAGGAAAGCGATTTGGATTATGCAGATTGACCGGCGCCTCTTCATCCATTTCGATTGGGCATTGTTGGGGATTGTCCTCGTCATCGCCTTGATCGGTATTCTCAATCTTTATAGCGCCACGGCAAAGATAGAGATGGCCGGGACCCCTTATTACCTCAAACAAATTTTCTGGCTGCTGATCGGTTTGGTTGTGATGGTGATAATCGCCTTCATCGAATACCGGTTTTATTCGGATTTTGCTTATATCGTTTATTCCGTTGCCTTATTCCTTTTGATTGTCGTATTGGTTTATGGCATTATTACCTCAGGCGCCCAACGATGGGTTAAAATTGGATTCCTCTCTTTTCAACCCTCAGAGTTTGTCAAAATTTCATTCATCTTGGCGCTGGCAAAGTTCTTCCATCAACCTCCGGATCGAAAGGGATATTCGTTGAAGCAACTTCCTTTCCCGTTTCTCCTTCTTGTGCTGCCGATGGTTTTGATCCTGAAACAACCTGACCTGGGGACAGCCATCATCCTTCTCTTGGTTTTCTTCTCGATCCTGATCTTTGTTAAGATTCGATGGTCCTCATTGCTGACCATTGGATTGACTGGAGCCGCTGCCGTGCCGCTTCTTTGGAATCTTCTAAAAGAATACCAGAAAAGACGAATTATTACCTTTTTTAATCCAGAATTAGATCCGCTGGGTGCGGGATATCATCTCATTCAATCGAAGATTGCTGTGGGATCAGGGGGAATCATTGGAAAAGGTTTTTTGAAAGGAACACAATCCAAGTTGGGCTTTCTCCCCGAACAACAGACGGATTTCATCTTCTCTGCCCTGGGAGAGGAGTGGGGCTTGATCGGCTCTTTCTTTGTCATAGGGCTCTATGTGGCATTCATCCTGTGGGGGATTGGCATCGCCGTCCAGGCCAAAGACCGCTTTAGCGCTATCCTGGCTTTTGGCGTGGTGGCGATGCTTTTCTGGCATGTCTTTATCAACATTGGAATGGTGCTGGGGATGATGCCGGTGGTAGGCATTCCTCTTCCCCTGCTCAGTTATGGCGGGTCCTTTATCGTTTCCACACTGATTGGAGTCGGTCTTCTCCTGAATGTCAGCATGCGGCGATATCTGTTCTAAAAGTTCGGAGTCTAAGGCTAAATACTCCGAACTCATAACTATTCAAAACGGTACGTCATCGTCCGTTCCGGGGATCCCTTCTTGGTCAATTCCCAGCTCTTTCTCAGGCTCGGGTAATTCCACGGTTGCTCCCGATGTTCCTAACATCTGCATCTGAGTGGCGACAATCTCGGTAGTATACCTACGGTTTCCGTCTTTGCCTTCCCAAGAACGGGTTCGAATTCGGCCTTCGATATAGACCTGCTTGCCTTTATTCAGGTATTCTCCACAAATCTCAGCTAATCGTCCGAAAGCCACAATCCGGTGCCATTCCGTGATCGTCGTTTTTTCTCCAGAAGATCGATTGACCCGATTTTCACTTGTCGCCATCCGGAAATTTGCCACCGTGGTGCCACTGCTGAGATACTTTACCTCAGGATCTGCACCCAGATAACCGATGAGGATGACCTTGTTTACTCCCGCCATAAAACCCTCCTAACTGGTATGAACCGAATAGGGTTCATCCCGTGCC
>CAZEKS010000028.1:0-4916 GCA_964512795.1 uncultured Syntrophaceae bacterium | reverse complement strand
GAACCATGTTTTTAATTTGATGTGTCACCTTATCATTTCTAAGAACTCTTTTCAAGAAGATATTGACGGGGTTAAGAATATATTTTAGTCTTCTGTTAAACCTTCCATTTGGAGATGAGATGAGAAAAAAAACCGTTCTTTGGCTGCTGATCATGACAGGAATGACCATCTTGCTCACTCCTTTCCCTCAGGTTGGAAGGGCTGCCATACCATCCCAACTGAAATGTCCTTCCTGTGAATCTTTCGGTGTTCAAAGATTTCAGGAAAGAAAAGAAGCCCCCGCTTTTTCCCTCCAGAGTTTGGATAGAAAACAAGTCTCCCTAAGCGACTTCAGAGGAAAGCCTGTCCTCATCACTTTTTGGGCTACCTGGTGTGCTTCCTGTAAAGAGGAGATACCGTTATTGGAAAAATTCTATGTCGCGAAGAAGGATCAGTTAGCCATCCTTTTAATTACCATTGATGGGGAAAGAAAGAAAGCCGCTCAAAAGATCACGGACCAAAATAAGGTTACCGTTCCTGTCCTCTTGCTCTTGAAGGAGAAGGTGATGGACCAGTATGGGGTGAGGGGCTGGGTTCCCCAGACATTCCTCATCGATCAAGAAGGGATGTTGGCGGGGAAGATTGTGGGACAAAGAGATTGGTGCTCACCGGAAGCCTGGTCTTGCCTGAAAGAGCTCTTTGAACTTCGTTGACAAATTCCATTATTTTCGTATAATAATTCCTGGTTTTTGAATTCGGAGCTGGAGTTTTTTGTGAGATATCTCTATAAGTCAGAAAGCATTTCCATCCCGCAAAGACTTCTCTTCATCTCCCTGAAAGAGACGATCATCTTTCCTTATGTCGTCGCCCCTCTTTTTCTTCAATCTGATGAATCCTTAGCCATCTTCAATAAGGTCCTACTGGACAATAGTCTCATTGGATGTGTCGGTCTGCGCGACCCCTATCTGAAGGATCCCCAGCCCAAGGATCTCCTGTCCATTGGAACGGTCTGTAAAATTCTCCAATTGGTTAAATTGCCCAATAAAGGGATGAAGATTCTTGTCGAAGGGCTTTCGAGAGTCTTTCTCCAAGATATTACCCGGGAGCCTCCTTATTTCAAGGCAGATGTCTGTGAAATCAACGAGCCTCAAGAAAGGACCGTTCTCTCTGAAACCCTTGTTCAGAGCATCGGAACCCTTTTCAAAATTTCACTCTCCATGGGGAAACCCCTTCCCGAGGAAATATTGAAGACCCTCGATAAAATTGACCAACCAGGCAGACTCGCTGACCTGATCGCCATTACCCTCCATCTGGGATGGAAGGAACAGCAAGAGGTTTTTGAGACCATCGATCCCCTGGAACGGTTGAAAAAAGTCTTTCATCACTTCAGTCGAGAGATCCAATCCTCCCCTACCAGACCTCATTCCCTGCTCCACCCTGGGAAAGAGGGAGGGAAATTTCAGAAAGATCATTCCCTTCGTCCTCCCGTTAGAGGGCAGAGGGAAGCGCCAGAAGAGGATCCCTATCTGGCTGAGATCCACGAGCTCAGGGAGAAGGTCCAAAACGCCGCGATGCCGCAAAAAGTTGAAGAAATCGCTTATAAAGAGATCAACCGACTGGAACGGATGAATCCCATTTCTGCAGAATATACCGTTTCCAGAACTTATCTCGACTACCTCATCACGATACCATGGAATAAGAAGACAGTGGACAACCTAGACCTCAGCCGGGCTCAGGCCGTCCTCAATGAAGACCATTATGACCTTGAAAAAGTGAAGGAACGGATCTTGGAGTTCTTAGCCGTTAAAAAATTGAAGGAACCCATGAAGGGTCCCATCCTCTGTTTTGTCGGTCCCCCCGGTGTGGGTAAGACATCGCTGGGACGCTCCATCGCCCATGCTTTGGAAAGAAAATTTATTCGGATCTCCTTAGGAGGGGTCAGGGATGAAGCAGAGGTTCGGGGACACCGTCGAACTTATGTGGGAGCTCTTCCAGGCCGGATCATTCAAGAGATCCGGAGGGCGGAAACTTCCAATCCGGTTTTTATGCTCGATGAGGTGGATAAGATCGGTCAGGACGTCCGGGGAGACCCGGGCGCAGCCCTTCTTGAAACCCTCGACCCAGAGCAGAATTTTTCATTTACCGATCATTACTTAGATGTCCCTTTTGATCTCTCCCACGTCTTGTTTATCACGACGGCCAATACCCTATCACCGATTCCTCCCGCTTTGTTGGATCGAATGGAAGTCATCCACCTGGCAGGATATACCGAGGAGGAGAAGGAGAAGATTGCCTTTCAGTTTTTGATTCCCCACCAGAAGGAAGAGAACGGGTTGAAAGACACTCCGCTCTCTTTCACTCCAGAAGCGGTTTCAAAGATCATTCGAGAATATACCCGGGAGGCAGGGGTTCGAAATTTAGAAAGAGAAATTGCCACCCTCTGTCGAAAAGTGGCCAAGGAAGTGGCCATGGGAAATCCTCCGAAAGAGATCATTGATGAGGCAGGCGTTGAGGAGCTTCTGGGGCCACGAGAGTTCTTCCGCGAGGTCGCTCAGGAGAAAGACCGCATCGGCGTGGCCACAGGACTGGCCTGGACAGAAAATGGAGGAGACATCATCTTTATCGAGACCTCTAAGATGAAAGGGGAGAAGGGCCTCATCTTGACGGGATCCCTGGGAGAGGTGATGAAGGAATCTGCTCAGGCAGCCCTCTCTTATATTCGAACGAATGCTTCCTCCCTCCACGTCCCTGAGAATTTTTATCAGGAGTGCGATATTCATATCCACATTCCGGCCGGGGCAACCCCCAAAGACGGACCCTCTGCCGGGATCACCATTGCCACGGCCATTCTCTCTCTTTTAAGAGAAAGGCCCGTTCCCCGAGAGATGGCGATGACCGGTGAGCTGACCTTGAGCGGAAGGGTACTTCCGGTAGGGGGGATAAAGGAAAAGATTCTGGCTGCCCGCCGGGCTGGCGTGAAGACCGTGATCCTGCCTAAAAAGAACGAGAAGAATCTCGATGATATTCCAGATTATATCAAAAAGGAGATGCACTTCGTCTTCGTCGAACACATCCAAGAGGTATTAGACCTCACGTTACCCTCATGAAGGTTGCCTTCACTGGATGAGGAGAAATTTTCCTCTTTGATATAGAAGCCCCTGACAGCATAGAGCAGAGGGCATAGAGCATAGCGTCAAAAGCATTTGCACTCTGCGCTTAGCGCTATGCGCCTTGCGTGAAGTTGAGAATGGCACCCTTCAAATCTGGTTTTATCTCCGTCCTGGGAAGGCCGAATGTTGGGAAGTCGACCCTTTTCAATCGTCTCCTCGGTGATAAAATTGCCATCGTTGCTGAAAAACCTCAGACCACACGAAACCGGATTCTTGGCATTAAGAATGTAGAAGGAGGTCAGCTTATCTTCCTCGATACCCCGGGAATTCACCCAGGACGATCTGAACTGAACCAGCGGATGGTCCGAACAGCCATTGCTTCGGGTCGGGATGCAGAGGTCATCCTCTTTCTCATCGAGGCAACCGCTCCACGCGTTGAAAGAGACCGGGAGATGATAGAACCCCTCCGGGGAAGCAGCGGTATCCCCTTTCTGGTCATCAATAAAATTGATTTGGTGAAAAGAAAAAACCTCCTCCCCATCATGGATCAATATCAAACCCTTCACTCCTTCAAAGAGATACTTCCCGTTTCGGCCATGACTGGAGAAGGGATAGATATTCTATTAGATGAAATCCTGAAAGTCCTTCCCGAATCCCCACCCTATTATCCGGAAGACATGGTTACGGACCAGACCGAACGCTTTTGGGTTTCCGAGATCATTCGAGAGAAGGTGATCCGCCAATCCTATCAGGAGATTCCCTATTCAACGGCGATCACCATTGGAGCGTTTAAAGAGCATTCTGAAAAAAATCTCATGGTCATTAAAGGAACCATCCATGTCGAGAGAGATTCTCAAAAAAAAATTCTCATCGGAAAAGGTGGGCAGAGATTGAGAAAGATTGGAGAGGCTGCCCGGAAAGAAGTGGAGGGCCTCCTGGGGACAAGGGTCTTTTTAGAGTTGTGGGTGAGTGTGGAGAAAAATTGGACTCAAGACCCCCGTGCCCTGAATCGGCTGGGTTATCCATCGACCTTAAACCATTCACCTTAAGGGGGGTTGTCTGTGGATGAGAGGGAAACTTTAGGAAGCTATCTTAAGAATCAGCGGGAATCCAAAAAGATTTCCCTGAGAGAGGTGACAAAAAATACAAGGGTGAGGGAATACATCCTCAAGGCCATCGAAGAGGACCGATATGATCATCTTCCTGCGCCGACCTATGTGAAAGGGTTTCTTATAGCCTATGCTAAATATCTCAGGCTCGATCGCAACGATGTTCTTCTCCGTTACGAAAGAGTCTTGAAAGGAGAACCGGTCCCTCCGCCACCTGCTCCCCCCCCCAAACCCAAAAAGAAGATTTCGTGGAGTACCAAGCAGACCTGGGTGGTCGGCGGGGTCGTCGTCGCAAGCCTTATCGTCTTTTATTTCTTCTCCCCCTACTCTTCTAAACCTCTCGTTGAACCCGTTCCTGAAAAACCTATCATCGAAGAAAAATCTCCCGTCGCTCCTTCTCCTCCCGTTGCAACAACCCATTCTGTTCCGGAAAAAAAGCCTTTCTCCCTCCAGCTGAAAGCAGTCGAAGAGACATGGGTGAGTCTTCAGGTGGAGGGTCAATCGGAAAAGGAGATGACCTTCAAACCAGGAGAAGGTATTTCTATTCAGGCATCAAATCAAATTCGCATCATTATTGGAAATGCAGGAGGCCTTGACCTGATATTGAGTGGAAAGCCATTGGATAAATTTGGGAAATCCGGGGAAGTGGTCACCCTGACCATCACCTCCCAAGGGGTAGAGGTAAAACATCCAGAAAAACCAAAATCCCCTTAAAAAC
>CAZEKS010000027.1:0-12595 GCA_964512795.1 uncultured Syntrophaceae bacterium | reverse complement strand
GTTTCGTGTGATGTAAGGGGTCCGGCAACAAGAACTTGACACTTCTCCAGTTTGAAATGAACCGGCTCTTGACTTACGATCACAACCCGCTCGACCAGGTCTAACTTAGTCAGGCAAAGCAGGGTCTTTTCAAATGAGGGACTTGGATTGTAAGAGATGATTATAGTAAGAGGTTTCATTCAAGCGCCGCTGATGTGGTCGTCTGGAATGATAGTTTAGGCACTCTTTTGATACTGAGAGGCATAGAAATCTATCACTCGTCGGATCATTTTCTGATAGGATGTACGACGTTTTTGAGCTTCTCTCTTAAAAAAATCGATGCTCGCTTTGCTCAAAGAAATCGTTACTTTAACTTTGTCTTCTTTCAAAACCAGCTGGTCCGGTGGAGGAAGAAAATCCTTCACGATTCTCAGCTTACCCATCTTTTCGTCTGTGTATCTTATTTTGTTCTTCATAAATCTTTCTCCCTCTTTTCCAGTATCCTGCTCCGAAAATCCGAATGACATTTTTCCGATACGTGAATCGCACGGTTATTATGCCGTCATCGACACGACCGATACAATAAGACCGTTTCTCCTCACCGCTGTGGGTTATATCTTCTGCAACGACGCGGTCAGGGTCCAGAAAAGCCCGTTGGACTAAGGAAAAAGAGACGTTGTGTTTGATCTGCTTCTCTCTGTCCTTATCCTCGTCCCACTCAAAGCGGGCCTTTTTCATACAAAAATTATACTATGCTAGAAATGAAAGTGCAATATAAAAGTATGGCATAACATATGGATAGACAATAGGATGGATTTCCGTCTCTGGCCAGGATCGGGTTGAGTGTTCGGTGTTTATTAGACCGTCCACTATGATGAAAAACGCTATCCTACCATCATGGACAGGATTTCCAACAATCCATTATGGTTTGTATATTACACCAGGCTTAAAGTTTTTGGAAGTGAGAATTTCAAAGAAATCGTATTCTCACCTCAACATTGAATCGAGAGGAAAAACTCTATATGCTTTTATTGAGAATTGATGAGTCGGAGATTACAGGTGATATTCTAAACCGCCATGTGCCCCGTCCCGGCAATCCGGGGGTGGGGGGAGGTACCTGCCTAACGCCAGGCGGGAAGGGCACAACCTAAAATGGTCATTCCTCTCCGGGAGCCCCGCTGGGGGGCTTCCATTGAGCCTGTGTGATTATTAATTCAACCTGGGTTATCGACATCAAAAATCTCCTCGATATCTTCATCCCGTGGGGTTTGACGGGAAACAGGAGAGAGAACCGTTCGTTTTTCGAAATTGACGAGATTTGTTGTGACAAACGAGGTCAGTTTAAGGATTTCGAACTCACATTCCACCCGGAGATAATAAATAACATCGTTTATGCTATGGCTCCTCGCGACAAGGTCCTGAGGGACCCCTCGACCATAGTATATTAAACATTGCATCAACTCTTCATTACTTATCATAGTATACCTCCCTTCCAAAAAGTTTCGTGAAGGTCCCTTCAAGAAAGATACAGATGCAGTTGGCCCTCTTTCTCCCGATGAATTTCCCAAGACGATACTGGAATGACATGATTTTGTTGATGATTGTACTTCTCATCGCATCTAAACCATTGCCCTTAAACTAAAAAACCGGATTGCCTTTTTTGTAAAGCCACGGCAATCCGGTTCCTGTAAGATTTGTCTTCGGCAACTCGGCTATCCCACTGGGACCCGCAGCTTTCCCCGCCTGCTCCATCTTTGGAACAGTGAGCCCCCCGCCAGTTACGGCGGGCAGGCGTCCCACGATTACTCGTGGTTTGGCTTTATCGGCAAATTTGATTTAAGATTTTTTCTATTGTCCTAATATGAGCAATTTCAATGCCAATAGCAGTTAATTCATATAAGGAGTTGATATTTAATGCTTTTCAAAAAAATATAATTTCATAAGAATGGAATTTATGACGTTTTTTAGCTAAAAACTAATTATTATTGAAAGTGGAGCTCCCTGGCCACAGGGCAGGGCTTCACGCTTGCGCGCCATAGCGCTTCAGCGCACCAGGCACGGATAGCCGAAGCTTTCGTTCGACTGAGCTTACGACGAAGTCTAGCCCCGGCAAAAATGCTGGCGGGACCGCCTGTCGAAATTTGACTCGCTGCATCCATCTCCATGACTACTTTAACCAACGGTTGACAGGTCCAGACGAAAAGTTTAAATTTTAACCTAATCTTACTGAAACTGAGAAAGTTTGAGACTTCATTCGGGGAACCTGCCGGAAATTAGACCATTTGTAACCGGAGAGTTCGTAGAGAAAGATGATACAATCCATCTTATAAGGCCACTGAAAAAATACGGCGATCCGGAGGCAACCCTTAACAGATATTGAATATGGACGAGTTGCATTCTCTGACCGGTCACTGATCATGATAGTCAGTTCAAATAATAGAATGAAAAAATTAATATTTATCTTTGGCACAAGGCCGGAAGCTATTAAAATGGCTCCCGTCATCATGAAATGTAAGAAATCGATGAGTTCATTGAGGGTCATAAACATCGTGACTGCTCAACATAGGGAAATGTTGGATGATATACTGAGACTATTCGGCATTCAACCTGAGTATGATCTGAATATCATGCGAGAAAGCCAATCCCTTGAAGATATCGCCGTTCGCTCACTAAAAAAATTGTCGAAAATAATTGAATGTGAAAAACCAGATATGATCTTAGTGCAAGGGGATACGACAACCACTTTTATAGGAGCGTTGGCTGGATTTTACAACAAAATACCGATTGGCCACATTGAGGCAGGTTTAAGAACCTATGATAAATATCAACCGTTTCCTGAAGAAGTAAACAGAAAATTAACTACCGCACTCGCAGATATCCATTTTTCGCCAACGAAGAGAGCGGCGGAAAATCTAATCCGGGAGGGGGTGCCGGCATCTAAAATATTTATCACCGGCAATACCGTCATAGATGCCTTATTAGAAATGATTAGCCGAAATTATAAATTTAAGAAACCCCTGGATAAGATTGTCAATAACAATAGCAATTTAATATTAGTAACGGCTCATCGTCGAGAAAATTTGGGAGAACCCTTGAATAATATTTGTTTGGCATTAAAGGAAATAACTCAAACTATTAAAAATATTCAAATCTTGTTCGCGGTTCATCCTAATCCAAAAGTGCGCAAAATAGTGTTTAATGCTCTTCACAATAATAGAAACATCCATTTACTGCCACCGCTCGATTATCAAACATTTGCACATATCATGGCAAAGAGCCGCTTGATACTGACAGATTCAGGCGGTATCCAGGAAGAAGCCCCCTCTTTGGGGAAACCTGTTTTAGTCCTACGCAATAAGACAGAAAGGCCTGAAGCTGTTGAGGCAGGGACGGTAAAAATAATAGGGACGGATACGAGAAAAATAGTTGAAGAAACCACAATCCTCCTTGAGAATAAGAATGAATACGGTAGAATGGCGAAAGCGCTCAATCCCTACGGAGACGGCAAGGCATCAGAAAGGATTGTTAAAATAATTTTGGACAAGATAAAATGAAAAATCTATCCCTCTTGCTCAAATGAAGTCTAAAAATCTTTATTTTGGATCATACCGAATATAATTGTGCCAATGGGTGAAATCACGGTTGAACCAGCGAAACCACTGGACAGGCGCCCTTTAACAGGTGGCCCCATTCTCTCATTGATGGGAAATCCCTAAAAATCCCAGAAAACCCCGAGCGTGGAGCCAACCTTCCTATATTCGTCACTTAAACGGAAGAAGCCCGCCTCTCCGTACAGGCCCCAGTTCTTTCCGATCCAGTGCCGGTGTTTTAAAAGCAGTTCCAACGAGTTTTGGCCGACCTTTTCCGGGCTCGCGAGTTCCGTGGAATAGTAGGCTTGGTTCCCGAAAGAGAAGAGGAGTGATGTCCAGTGAGTTCCTTCGCTGCCGTAGGTCACCCCGAAGGTGTTGGAAAATGACCCCACGCTTCCGGGGTTGCTGATATTCCGGAATATCCGGTATTCGAGGATCCACTTGCTGAAGTAGCCGGTGAGTCCGGCAGACAGAATCAGGTCACGGTGGTTTACATGGTAATCGACATAGGTCCCACTCACCGTGAAAACGTAATTTCTCTTCTTGCCGAACTTGAAGTTGAAGTCGTGATCGAACCGATAATGCGGGAGATACTCCGAATTCGTTCCCGCCGCAAACGCAGTGTAGGTATACAGCCACTTATTCCAGTCTTTATAGATACCGCCGACAAGCTGCAACCCGTTTCCCTCCTTCCTGAAGAAGCTTTCAAGTTCAAAAAAGTAGACAAAGGTTAGCTCTCTCCTGAGATACATCAGCCTGATATTCTTCCAGTTCCCGTAGTTGTCCGAGAGGTAATCATAGCCCAGATCAAGCTCTATCCGGTTGCGTTTCCCCATGATTCGGTCTATCCCAGTTTGTTCAAGTTCTCTTGCCTTCACCCAGTCAGGATCGCGTTCCCACTCGTCAAGCGTTGAATCAGTCCTGTTTTCTGTCATCTGATCATGCCCGGAAGTCTCAGAACCTAAGGCGGGTGCTCCAAAAAACCAGCAAATAGCAATAATAAAAAGAATTCGCACTATCCTCATACCGTCAATAACCCTTCACATCCGGATACCTTACAACCCAAACGCTATATACGATGAAATTTTAAAACCTTCTCAACCGCCCCTTCCTCCTGTATGGTAAAATAGAAATAGTTCTCATCTTCGTCGAAGGAAACGCCCAATTGGGGTATCTCAGGCTCGCCCAATCCGTGTTTCGGTATGGCAACAGTCATGTTATCAAGGCCCTCCGGATTCTTAAGGCGCACACTTAGAACTGGCCCCTCATATGTGAAATCATATGTCGTCCTTAAAAATCTCAGGAAAAACTTCGCGTAATAGGTCATCGTCTCGATCCATATCTTCCCATCTTTCTGGAGGGAAGAGAGGGTATCGAGGAAGTCCGAGACCGTCTTCGGGTAATACTTCACGTCGTTGGGATGGGAATAGATGAGGCGTACAACCCGATTCCTCGCCGTATAATCGACCACTCCGGTCAACCAGCCATAGACTTCCCCCGGCGTTTTTCCGTGATGCTTCATCTCTCCAAGTGATATGATGTTGTCGAAGTTCATCACGGGAAAAGCAATCACGCGGTCCGACACCCTCTTCCCATTCGCAAAAGTCCTATTCGGCCCTGCTCCCTGGTCGCCCGTATAGTAGTATGCGATCATTCCAAGCCTTTCGAGAACATTCGTGGCCACCGGTTGTGGATGGACTCCCAAGGGGGCGGAGTACTCCTCGATCCTGTACCCCGTAATCTCCTCGAGACTCTTATTGTTTTTCGTGATAAACTTTTCAATCTCTTTCTCCTTAAATTCCCCTGAGTTTACTTTGCTGGCGAACCAATCGTGTCCCCATCCGCCATGAGAGCCTATGATACCATAGGGCATGATCATCTCCACAAGCTTTCGGCCCTTGTCCGAGGCATCGAAGCCCTGGCGGTCACCCACTTCTAAGTTGTAATCCCCTGCCGTAATATGGAAGGAGTATTTCAAGGAGTCCCTGAAGTATCCCTTCTTTTTGAGGAGCGGGAGGTATATCCACTCGGCATTGGAATCGATATGCCAGTTGATTACGACACCTCCTTTGCCTCCCGGTACGGACATGAGATGAGGAATCTTGACCGATCTGAAGAGGAAGAATCGGATCAACGACCGGAGCAGGAACTCGTCTGAGTAGCATTTCAGGTAGCCGGGGGGAAGACCGGCATAGAGGGCAGTCCCTTTCCCATAACGGGTCTCTACGATGGCCGGATATCTTTTGCCGGACCTGTCTACCATGTGCGCCAAGACTTTTCGGGAACCAATCTCTTTCGTAAAAGCCGACCGTGCGAATGGGTAGGTCAGCGTCCCGTACATGTACCCGGCCACTTCAAGGTTTTCGCCCGTTTTCCCTGGTGGAATTTCAAGTGTCTCCATCGCCGTTCTGTCGGCAAATTGGAGTGAGCCATTCGAATAGGCGCATTCGGGACATTGATTGTAAAGAATGTAGTTCAGGCCAATCATATCGGCAAATGCCGCTTGGTCCCTGTATAAACCGTTTTGATGCTTCGTCCCTGCGTCGTAGCCGATCAGGACGCTGCCTCCTTCTTCGAGATACTTTTTAACCCAATCAGCAAATCTTTCCGGCAACACCTGGCTTATCCCGTCAGGGAGAATAATAGCAGGCCCATCGGGAAGCATCCCAGGCGAAAGAGAGATGAGTTCTTCCACGTCGATTGTCCGATACGGAACGCCCTCTTCCTGAAGAACGCTCTGATAAGCTTCCAAGATACAGGGGTTTGTTGCGACGAGCGCCGGATGATACGCCAGGAAAACTTCAATCTTCCCTTTTCGCTCAGCGTGTTCCGCCCCCTGGAGCAAACCACACCAGCCAGTGAGAACCCACAAGAAAATTCCTATCTTGTATAGATTCTTTCTCACACAATCTTCCCTTCCCCTTCTGTCATGATGTACCCGTATATGGTCACATTCCCCTCCACCAAGACGCCTTTCTTGGCAATAACAGATTTTATCTGGCCCTCCTGGCCCACTTGGACGGCGTTTCCAATCTTGACCTGTCCCTGGGAAAATATATTCCCCGTGATGGTGCATCCCGCTTCGATGACCACATTCCTCTCCGAAAAGAGATTTCCCTCAACCCGGCTGCCTTCCTCGATAATAATGTCGCGGTACGATTTAATATTCGCTTTGGCAAAGCTTTTTTCCCTGAAAACAATTCTCTGGTGAGTAACGATGTCATTAGAAATATTCGTCCGGGGTGGTAAGATGATCTCCTCTTTTGTGATAACCATCGTCGTGTCAGAGATATTCTTTACCTGAATTTCAGGTAGAATTCCGGGAAGCTTCGTCCTATACGTCAAAATCGGCAAACCGAACATCCGGCTGAAGGAGCAGTGGCGTGCCACGGCGAGCCTCTTGGTAGAGGCTACACTCACGCCAAGCCGGCAACCTTCTTTAATCTCTATATCCCTATCCCCGTCAACCCAGCGGATGACAGCGGTTCCTTCTCCGATCGCGAGATCCCCTTCACAGTAAAGCGCCCTGAGGGTATTTCTGTCTCCAATCTTGCAGGACCCCCTTACGTAAATCTCTTTCCTGAACTCGGCGTCGCTCCCGGATGTAAAATCTGCAAGCACATAAAGGATTTCATCAATTGTCTTCTGATCGCTAACCCTCCCCCTCTCAACGACCCGAACCCTTTCTGGCTTTGATAGCATCAGGGTATATTCACCTGGCTCAGTGATGTGTTTTGTCCCGAGGCCATTTTCGAGTATCTTTTGGAACGATTTACCAAAATACTTATAATCCTTTGAAAAATTCATATTTAGAGCAAGCGGTTTTTCGTCTTTGGGCCTGAAAAGCTCTATGAAGCCCGGGAGAAATGGGATAAGAATAAATGCCATCAATACCAGAAGAGTGATCAAAATATATTTGGGGACACCAAGCAAATATGTCCTGCCTGGAGCATCGGTTGTCTCTTTTGTCGAAACCTCTTGTGTGGTCTTTGTAGTGTCTCCCGGCTGCTCCGCATCGGAAATTACGGTACTGGCCTCTTGCTTGACGGGCGTCATGGTCGCCTTAACCCCCAGAGACGACTCTTGGGCGGAAACCCCGCCTGTCGGTGCGAATAGAAATATCGCTGCTACCAGGATAAGAAAATATTTCACAGACACTACGTGGTAGACCTCCTGAACCTTTTCGTTTTATGCCATATCACGCGTCGCGTGCTGATGATATCAAAGACCGCATCAAGAAAGCCTTGTGTTGTGTACCAGAGAGAGAAAAGGAAATTGAAAACAAGAAACGGCAACAGCAGTATCCGCTGCCGGGAGCCGTCGAGAAAGGAGGCAATCCCGATCTGATAAAATGGGGCAAAGTTGCCGAAGGTGTTACATGTAACGGTGAGAATAATGGGAAGAACCCCTGTAAGGAGGTTGATCTCACCGAGAAAAAAAAGTGCCACGGAATCCGCAATCCCAAGAAAGAGTATTGCCGGGACTGCGTATACCGAGAGGAGTAAGATGCCATCAATTTTCTCCCTGGCACTAAGAAACTTGGATCTGATAACGGGGATGAAATAGCGGAACATGACCTGTGTATGCCCCCGGGCCCATCGCCTGATCTGCCTTGACCGAGTCACCCAATTCTCGGGAACTTCTTCATAGCATTCGACCCTGTTTGCGTAAGCTACCTTCCAGCCGTTTACATAGAGCTTGAAGGTCAATTCCGTATCTTCTGTGATGATTTTTGGGTCGAACCCTCCGCATGCATGAAGAAGCTTTTTCCTGAATCCCCCCACCGTCCCCCCGTACTGGGCTACCAGCCTGAGATTGTGGCGTGCCTGCTGGTCAACCTGGTAGCCGCCAGATCGTTCCAGATCGAGAATCCTCGTAAGGAGATTCTGCGATGTGTTGACCGGCACAACCCTCCCCATAGCGGCGCCTACCTCAGGATCATTGAAGCAGACAGCGAGATCCCTCAGCACCCCTCGCGGGGGAAGGTAGTCCGCATCGAAGACAAGAATAATTTCTCCCGCCGTCACCCGAATGGCGTCGTTTAACGCATTCTGCTTCCCCCTGTCACCGGTTGTTCTGTGTAAGGGTTTGATGAAAGGGTACCGGGCAGCGTATTCATCGAGTATTCTCCATGTCCCGTCACTTGAGTGATCATCAATCGGTATCAATTCGAGCCGGTCCTTTGGGTAGTCTGCGTTAGTGAGGGCGTCGAGGATATGGGAGGCCACCTTTTCTTCGTTGTGCATCGGGATGAGGACCGACAGGAATGGGAGGTCGGAATCGAAGATATCCTGATAATAGAACCGCTGTTCACCGTAGATGCGGTTCATGGAGAAAATGAAATGCCTCGTAAAGTATACGGCCATGACAAAAACCACGAAGCCGATGTAAATCTTCAGAATCAATACAGCCATTGCCATACATCCATATCATGACGGAGCTTCCGTGAAAGGAGGCTCAGGTAAAAAGAATAAAACCCCACAATGAATATCATGTCGAGGAGGAAACCAAAACAGAAGAAAAGGATGGCCATAAAAATGAAGGAGTGAACGTTGATCAGGTAGAGGAATATGGAATACCTGAAAATATTGAAAGTCGCAGAGAATGTTAGGGTGAAGAGTATCATAAAAATTTTGGAGAAGACAGAAGACGGGAGCGGATAGAGGATGAAACCGTAGACCACAGGGATCAAAAACCAGGTGACCATTACCATGACCACATAGGCTGTTGAGAAATCGATGACTTGATAGGGAAATCTATCCGGAACGATCATAAAAAATAGGGCGGAAACAAGATGGATGAGACTCATTAGCGTTAAGGCCACGGTAATCGGTTTCGGGGTCTTCGTCTGCGGAATGATGAAGACGATGAGAAGTGCCACGATGAGGTTGATCATGGTAAACCACCTTGCGGGGTAGCTTCCTGGAATGTTGAGAACCGTAATGGACCTCCAGAGGAATTCCGTCCAGATCATATTGACATTCTCGAAGGGCACAGAACGGACCAGAATCTTCTGGGTGTACCGATTCACCAGATAATTGAGGTCAGGGGAAAAAAGGTAAAGGAGAACTTCAATGATGATGATAAGGCAGAGGAATGGAATGAGATGTCTCTTTTCGGGAACCTTGATCTTCCGGTATGATCTGTGATAGTAAACGAGCTCTTTGGCTATCCCGCTCTGCGATTCGCTATGTTGCCTTGGCATTGATTTCTAAACCCATCCATGGTTAGCAAGTCACATCCACGTGCAGTGTTCTAACATTTTGTCCTCTCACCCTTCCCCTCTCCCTGCTGGGGAGAGGGAGGGGGTGAGGGGGAATTTCAAATATCTTTGGTTAGGATTTCTAATAATATAGGCAAAATGAGTACCAAATTTTGTTAAATATGGGATTATTTAAAAGTTTAATGAATTCATATAGTTGTTATAATTTTTTAGGTTTTTACCATTATAACAAAAATTACCATGATGGATAATATTTGACCATTGGTAAAATAATTCCTGTCAATTCTTTCCTTGGCAGATTAGTAGAAACCTGGCCATTTAATTAGGAAGAAAAGGCAAGTTGGATTTAAAATGAATCTTAAAGACTTTTTTGTTGACCTCCCCACAAAAATTTAGTAGGTTTGTATCAAAAGTTCGATACTCTCAAAATATTCTATCAAGGGTGCCTAATGAAAACAGCAGAAAGAGAAGTCAAACGCCGTTATGGGATCGCTAATTTTGAAAGAAGGACATACCGCAGATTTCCAATCCGTCTCCCGATAGAGTATTATCCAGCCGCCTCGCCAATCAATCAAACCGGCCAAGCTCTCGATGCCAGCGAAGGTGGATTACAGGTTCTTTTTCCAGAACAGGTGGAGATTGGCCAAAACCTGAATTTGAAACTTTTTTTCTCTTCTCAATCTGAATTGAATACAATCGAAGCGCTTGTTGAGGTGGTTTGGATAAACACCCAATTGGACGAAGGTGAAAAACATTATCGATCTGGAGTGAGATTTGTCAATATCTCTCCAGAAGATATGAGTAAGTTGAAAAATTTTTCAGCAAGTTTTTTGTAATCTCCCTAATGGTTTGACAGACCGAAAGTTATTCCTACTCTCTCACTTTGTAACGATGACTCTCTTTCTGAAAGAGTGATTTTTAAATTTCTCTCTTTGATACAACTTTGGGGCAAGGTATTTAGTTTTACGGGAAGACATCTCTTTGGCAGGAGCCCCGTCTTTTGGGAAGAGTATCTTTGATTACAGGCAAGACCGTCACGGAGCAGAGGACTATTTAGTGTTATGCATGGAAACAATGCAGAGTGAGAAATGAACGTACGAAAAGATTTTTTTAGATTTACATTGGTATTATCCATTCTTGTCGGAATAATAATCCCCCTTGGTCACGAGTGGTTTTTTGGTAAAAGCGAAGTCGATGTCACCCTTCCCGAGAATTGGAAACGAATGTCTATACAAGAAAAATTAAATAGTCTTGACGGACTTTTGTCAAAAAACACAACTTTTTTTCTGGTATCTAAAATCAGACAATTAAATATCAGAAGACAGTTAACAAAAATGATTATTGATAAAGAAGACGACGTATTGAGGGAGGGGTGTAAGTACAGTTTTGGTTTTCGTTTTTATGTGGGATGGGAAGCATTAGGTCTTTTGGGTCTGGTAGTATTTGTTTCAGTCTGGGCGATTTATGGGTCTGTAAGAGTGGTAACTCTCTTGATTCCATCCGCACCATTGATACACTTCCCCTCACCTGCTTTAAGGGAGCGGGTTGAATCTCTTAATCTCCCTGTGTGGCGTGAACCTGCAGGTCTTGCCAGTGTTAGGATAACTCTCTTTGGTTTCCTTGCTCTTGAAGAACGACCCAAAAGGCCGAGGAAGCCAGGAGCAGTATGGATAGATTAAATAGGGTGGACATTCTGCCCCGTCGCCTGGAGGGGTGGATGGGGAACCGAATTAAGAGAAAGAATTCTCGCACACAAAAAGCCCTGGTCAATGACCAGGGCTTTTTGTTTTATAATTGGTGGTCCCAACGGGATTCAAACCCGTGTTACCGACGTGAAAGCTCGGTGAATATGCCTCACTCTGCAACAGAATTATTCGAGGATACGGAGCCGTCAGGCCGAACGAGTGGTCATTTCGCTTAGTCGCTTCTTCAAATCTTCAGGGAGGGCGCTGTTTGCCGCTTCGAGGATCACCCTGGGCATACCACCGAAGACCTGGTAAGCATGGTTGAGAACCCGATCGTCCCAAACGGCATTGAGATCATTCTTGGTTAGTTTTTCTGAAGCGAGAGTCGGTCCCCATCCACCCAATTTGTTGACCACATAGTAATTGCCGATCCTGGCTACCCACGGACTGTTATCTTTGAACCATTCCTTTCCTGATGTTTTGATGCTGCGCCTGTTTTCTAAGAGCCAAGCCAGTGATACCATGTCGTGGGCGACCACCGACTCCGAAGCAATGACCAGGCCGCTCTCTGGCTGGAAGACGTGACCTTCATCTGGACCAAAGGTGGTGAGTATCTTATCTGCAATAAAGCACACAGGTGATGTAATTACAGAAAAGACATTAAAAGAATTTCAGGAAATATAAATTACGAACAACAACCGGTTAGAGCAGACGCGCTACGCGCGCAGCTCAACCACCTCGTTATGCTCACTTTCAAATGGGAATCGACAAGTAGGGAAAAGGCATGGGCTATGAAACATAGAAATCCCCTTTTTTGAGGAGTACCTCCTGAAAGCATCTCTTCAAATTCCTGTTGACACCTCCGGAGAAATTCGCTAAGGTCAACAAAAATGAGATCTCATGGGAGGTGTAGGGATATGAAGAGGGTCTTAATTCCTATTCTAATGAGTGTAGCTATTTTGTTAGCGATTTCTTCGTGTGCTACGGTAAAGAAGGGAGAACTTAGATTATTAAGTATGGATATTCCTGAAAATGGGAACCTCAAAGCGGATATACCATTTTGGGTTCGTATCTATTTTGTGGCAGACGGTAACCCGGAGATTAGCAAAGCCTGTTTC
>CAZEKS010000026.1:0-12758 GCA_964512795.1 uncultured Syntrophaceae bacterium | reverse complement strand
TCGTGTGCATCTATCATAGGAATAAACTATGTTCCCTTTCCTTTTTTGCTGTTCTGTATCTTTCTTGCAGGATTCACGATTACCGAGGTTTTCACCATTGCTCTCTCATCGCCTGCGGAACATTTTCACCTCTCTTCATCGATCGGCGGTGTGGTGGGTCTCATCTCTTCTCTCGGAAACATGGGACCCCTTCTCATGCCAGTGGTTTTTGGTTACCTCATCGATGTCACGGGCACGTTCCATGCGTCCATGTTTGCCGTCGCGGCTCTCTCCTGCGTCACATTGATCTTGAGTTCGAGTGTCGTTGAAGTGAGCAAAAAAAATCACAGATCATCCTCCATTTAAATTCATGAGATCTCTAATGACATAGATTATGAAACGATTACCCAGATTAGAAATACATTGAAAATAAAAAAAATCTTTTTAATCATTTTTTAAAATCTGTGTAATCAAGAGAGCGTATAGTAGTTTCTCAAATCTCTCTTCAATTTCCGTTGACAAGCGTCTGTGATTCATTTAACTTGAACCTTTAGAAATGAATCCAGAGTGGGGGGTAATGAATGATGCGAATCAAAGCCAACGGCATTCAGATGAATTACGAATTATCGGGCAAGAAGGGGGCTCCCGTAGTGGTGCTCAGCCACTCCCTGAGCTCCAGTCTCCTGATGTGGAATCCTCAGATGGATGCCTTAAGTCCTTATTTTCAGGTACTCCGGTACGATACACGTGGTCATGGTAATAGTGATGCTCCATCAGGGGCATACACCTTAGAACTCTTGGGGGAGGATGTTGTTGAATTATTGGACGCCCTGGGTATTGATCGAGTGCACTTTGTTGGGCTGTCCATGGGTGGGATGATCGGTCAGTGTCTCGCCTTGAATCGTCCGCACCGCCTGAAGAGCCTCGTCTTGTGCGATACGGCTTGCGTCGTCCCTCCAGAGGCCCAACCGATATGGCAAGAACGTATTGATAAAGCGCACAAGAAAGGGATGGAGGCACTATTAGACGAAACCATGGAGCGGTGGTTCACTCCAGCCTTTCTCAGACAGAGCCCTCCCATGGTCAAACTCATTCGGGAGCAAATTCTCGCTACACCTGTGGCAGGTTATATTGGCTGCGCTGAGGCGATTCGGAGGCTTAATTATTTGGAACGACTCTCCGAGATTAAAATGCCAACGTTGATCATGGTAGGCGAAGACGATCCTGGGACACCGGTCTCTGCCTCAGAAGCTATGCACAAGCGTATAACCAACTCTAAGCTGGTGGTACTGCCGTCTGCCCGTCACCTTTCCAATGTGGAGCAGACCGAGGCTTTTAATTCCGCCCTGTTAGATTTCTTGAAGAACCTTTGATCCTTTCGACAGCACCAATCGTCACTCAGAGTTTACCCCGTTAGAAATTCCAGTGGGCCATTAAACCCCACCGGAATTATTTAAAATGTAATCCCGCTATAGCGGGACTGCAGAGCAGCGCGGCATTATTTCTAACGGGGTAAATTTGCTGAATATTCATCTTTGAACGGTTAAATGGGTATGTCGGTTTATTTCAAGAGGAGATGGCTTTCAGGGCCTTCTCCAGGTGTTGATTGGATTGAGAGAGTTTTCCTACGGCTTCTTCAATCTCGGCCTTTACCGAATCTAATCCCAACTCACCAGCCGTTTGAGCCCATTTTTTGTACTCACCCTTGTGGCTTTCGTTATGCTCGATCCAGTGTTCAATGACGACCGATAGTTTTTTCTTCTGATCCATTCTTGTCTCCTCCACCCGTTAAAGTTTTTGCCAGCGTACACCCACAAAGGCGCCCGTCCTTAAATTCCTACTTTGTCCTTCTCGCTCAATCCCAACCACCCTCTCCGGATCATCTTCTTTTTGAAAATGTATCACTGTCTTCACCATCCCTTCTACAGAACTAAGAGAGCGCAGTTCGTCAGGGGATCTGAAAATCACCTTTTCAAAAATTGTGTATTTCTCCTTTGCCTTATCGATTCTGCGCAAAGCCCAGGGGCTCAGGCTGTTCAAGGTCGCCACAACCATGCACCCTCCCTTTTTGGTAACACGGAATAGTTCTCCTACCGCCTCTTTTGCATCCTCAATGAATTCAACGGCAGTCACTGAAACCACTTTGTCAAATGAGCTTTCTGGAAAGGGCAGACTTAACATATCTGCCAAAACCATCTGGAAGGGAAATTCCTTGAGCTTCTTTCCGGCTCGTATAAGCATGGGAAGAGATATATCAAGTCCAACGACTTGTGAACCCGATAAGAGAATATCGAGCGTGAAGACTCCTGTCCCACAGCCAGCATCCAGTATGATCTCGCCTTGTTTGGGTTCCAATAGATCCAGGATCAACTGACCCTCATACTTCTTTACAAGAGAGCCAATCGGTGTGGTGAACCACCTGTCATAAGCCTCAGGCCATCCATCAAAAAGCTGAGTTTTCTCCTTTTCGGCCTTCATCATTAAAAGTTTATCACCTGTTTCGGTACGGGTCAAATGATGGTTGATTTTCCTTGACATACAATTCCCTTTTACATATATTCAACTCATCCCAAAACGAGTTCTTATCATTTCCGTTTCAATTCATTCCGATTATGCCCTATAATTATAGTCTTAATAAAACAGTATGAGCCTACGTTTCCCTTGGAGGCAGCGGAAGCGGCTACACCCCCTAAGCTCACTGCTGAAGTTGCCAAGCTAACGGTAAAACTCAAATCAATGGAGGCTAAGCTACGAGCCCTGGAGCAGAGAAGTGAAGAGATAAAATAGCGGGTAGTCAGAGCAGTTTACATTTATGCTATTAGCTCCTCTTCATTAAGACTCAAATTGTCTTGGGTTACTTTGACTTCCACTCCCTTCAGCCGTTTGCGGAAGGTCTTCAGGCCAGGATGGAGTCAAATGGAGCATCCCCACACTGGAGGAAAAAAAACATTTCTTTTTCAGTTCATTAGAAGTCTTGAGTTAACCCTAAGTCGGTCACAATAATCATCTACATTCCACTTTATATTTAAGTGAGCAGACGATGTATTCCATTAGTATAGGAGGGAGATATAACAAATGAGTGCACTCAGGAAGGTCGCTATCGTTACAGGAGCAGGAACTGGAATTGGCAAGTGTACTGCACTCGCGCTTTTACGAGAGGGGTATTCTGTTGTCCTGGCTGGACGCCGTGTGGAGACTTTAAAAATGACTGTGAAGGAGGCCGGACCGTTTGGCTCGCAAGCACTGGTTGTACCTACTGACGTGAGTGATCCCGCCTCTGTTCGCGCCTTGTTCACCAAAACAAAAGAGATGTTTGGCCGGCTCGGCCTGTTGTTTAACAATGCGGGCATGGGTGCGCCGCCCATACTCCTGGAAGATTTAACCTATGATCAATGGAAATCTGTGGTAGATGTAAACTTGACCGGAGCTTTTTTGTGTACTCAAGAAGCATTCAAGCTCATGAAGAGTCAGATTCCCCAGGGAGGCCGCATCATTAATAACGGCTCTATTTCGGCTCACACACCAAGGCCAAACTCTGCGCCCTATACAGCCACCAAACATGCGATAACAGGTCTTACCAAGGCAACGGCTCTTGATGGACGCAAGTACGATATTGCATGCGGCCAAATCGATATTGGCAACGCAGAGACCCAGAGGGCGGCACGAATGAAGAACGGCGTTCCACAGGCCAACGGATTAGTTGCAGTGGAGCCAACAATGGATGCCGAGCATGTAGCCCGTGCAGTGGTCTACATGGCAAGTTTGCCGTTAAATGCAAACGTGCAATTTATGACCATCATGGCAACCAAGATGCCCTTTATTGGTCGAGGGTGACTTGAAAGAAAACATGAGTATGCAAGGGATGGGCTTGCGGGTTTTTGAAATGTTTTATAGGCAACAAGCGATATCACATAATGCGACGTCACCCATACTCTTGGAAGGGCAGTAGCAAAACGCTTAGAGGTAATCTTGTAAAGGTTTGGCGATAAATCGCCCGCCAATTTAATGCAACATTAAGGTAGTCTGGTATGACTGTGATAGGTGATGCTGTTTCACGAACGTTTGAAGACTGACCAAAACCCGAGTACTGTAATGAATGGCACCATTGGCAGATTCACACCTGAAATATCTTCTGTCCAACTGGAGTTAAAATCTCGTAGCCTTTCTTAGTAACCACCACGGTGTTCTCAATCCCCACAGATCCCTCCCCTGGGAAAACAATTTTGGGCTCTAAAGAAAATGTCATCCCCTCTTCCAAAGGATAAGATTGACCCTGGGCGATGAAAGGCAATTCATTTAGTTCCAGGCCAATCCCGTGTGCAATGAAACGGGCCTGAAGTCCTGGTGGTCCTAAGTAACTGTCCTTATAACCTAACTTCTCTGCCAATCGAAGAGTCTTCACAAAGAGTGCCTCGCAGTCTGCTCCTGGTCTGGTTTCTTCCAATACAGCATCATGGATCTCTTTGCAAGCTTCATAAGCGTCAATGAATTTCTGTTTCATCTTTCCGATGGAAAACATTCGGGTTTCGTCCGTCTGATAGCCATGGTAACACGTTCCAAAGTCTACCAGGATGGGTTCATTGACTTTCATGACCTTGAAGCTCGCTCCAACCGGAAAGGCTGGCGAAAGTCCCAATCCGCCCATGGGAGAATCCGACTGGCTGACGATTCCTCCGGTGACACCGCTCAGCACATGCCATGTGTAAGCCTCGTAGTTAAGGGATCTCACCCTGAGAAGACCTTCGTGACCGTATTTCTTAGCTTCTGCTTCCAGGAGACCACCAAACTCAATTTCAGTCATTCCCTTCTTAAGAATCTTTTTGGCCTCCTGAAAAACCTTCTTTCCTGTTTCTCCTGCCTTTCTCATCAGATCAAGCTCAAAGGAAGATTTTATCTTCCGTGTTTCTCGCAAGATCGAAGAGGCATCTATAAATTTGGTGACTGGAAAGAGTTCCTGGAACTTAAAGTAATCTCTCACAGGAAGGACATCCAGCTCCAATCCGAGGCTTTGGGGGAGTTTGCCGCAATGAGTTTGAATTAGCGTGGTTACCTCTCGAATCGATTTTATTCCGACGATTTGCTCCAGGGGTGACTCCACTCTGGCCCGCTCCAGTTCCCTTTTGATCATGAGTAATGGTTTTCCTTCCAAGGGCACGAATAGAAGGCCGTCCTGTGTGGTCCCGGAAAGATAGTAAAAATTCATCTTCTGAATCACCAACAACGACTCTATTTCCTTCGTTTCCATACCAGCCCTGATTTTGGTGATGCGGTTTTTTATTTCTTCGGATGAGGTATACAGAAAACCCAAAGATCTGCTCAACCCCCGAAATTCCTGCTGTATCCATTTATCGTGATTCATATTCTCTCCTTCACTATTAACCTAAGGTGAAGTATTATAACTTTTTTACAAAATTATTTCGAAGGTGTAAAATGAGATAACCCACAAAGAATTTCCGAATTAAGAAACCGAATATGACGAATTTAGAACAAAAGATTAAAAGATTGGCGCAATGGATGTTCGAATCCAAATATCTCGTCGTCTTCACCGGTGCGGGTATCAGTACGGATTCAGGATTGCCCGACTTTCGAGGACCCGATGGCATCTGGACAAGACAAGAGAAAGGACTTCCTCCAAAAACAAGACCTTTTACCTCGGTCGAGCCCAATGCCGGTCATCGAGCGATTGTCGAGTTACAGAATTTGGGTAAACTAAGGTTTCTCATCTCTCAAAATGTTGATAACCTCCATTTGCGTTCCGGCATTCGGGCTGAACTGCTGGCTGAATTGCATGGCAATGGTTCGAAGCTCAGATGTCAACGCTGCCAAACTCAGGTGGACAAATCTTTGGGGATAGATACCTGTAAGTGTGGAGGCAGGCTCGTCTCGAGTGTGGTGAACTTTGGCGATCCTCTTCCTCAAAAGGATATGGAGGATTCTTTTCAGCATTCAAGTTATTGCGATCTTTTTATCGTGGTGGGTTCAAGTCTTGTGGTTAGCCCTGCCAATGATATGCCCAGAGTAGCCCTGAGATCAGGGGCCCGTCTGGTCATTATCAATCAGGGTGAGACCCCAATGGATGGAAGTTGTCATCTACGTTTTGAAGAAAGAATCGGAGAAGTACTCCCTCCAGCAATAGATAAACTGAAAGAATTGATGAAAAATTAACGCCTGCCCTATTAATCAGATATATTCAATGGTTGCAGGGGGTTTGGGTGTAAGGTCATAAAGGCAACGGTTCACACCCTTGATGGATGTGATGCGCTTGCTGATACGGTTTAGCTTATCCCAGGGGATTTTCGTAACCGTTGCCGTTCTTGCATCCACGCTGTTGATGCAGCGAACCACGATAATCTGTCCAAACTCGCGCTTTCCCTCCCGGATTCCAGTGGCCTTATCATTGAGAAGAACTGCCAAGTATTGAAAGGCCCTGATCTTTCCGAGCTCTTTTTCAACAATATCCGTTGCCTCCTGGACGATTTCAAGCCTCTCTTCTGTCACCTCTCCCACAATTCTTATGGCCAGAGCAGGACCTGGAAAAGGAATCCTCTTCGTAATTTCAGCTGGGAGTCCTAATATCTTCGCCACTTTTCTCACTCCGTCTTTGCGTAGTGTCTGAAGCGGTTCCAAAACCTTGTACCCGTATTCCTTCTCTGGATCAATGCCAAGTTGTGCAAGAATGTTGTGCTGGCGCTTGATGCCTGCGACGGTCTCTTCGATGTCTGTAAGGATGGTTCCATGGAGCAGGAACTTTGCCCCGGTCTCACAGACAAGTCTCCCGAAGACTTTGGCATAGAAGGTATTGGTGACGGCGTTACGCTTCTCTTCAGGATCGGTCAGGCCTTTTAGAGCACCTAAGAACTCCGCTCTTGCGTCCACTAACTGCACAGGGATCTTCATCCTGGCAAAGATTTTGGCGACCCGCTCTGGCTCGCCTTTCCGCATCAGTGCATTGTCAATGAAAACGGTCTTGAGCCGTTCGCCAAGGCTACGGTGTCCGATAACTGTAACGACCGAGCTGTCCACACCACCGCTGAGCGCATTGATCGCAATGCCACTGCCTACTGATTCTCTAATCGAAGCAATCTGCTCTTCTACAAATGTCTTATAATTCATAATCTCCCTCCTCAGCCTTTCTTAGGATGAAAGGAAATTATAATAACAGGATCAAATTGTCAAGAAGGAAGGCAGAACTTTCTGCCACTCTTCCGTTCCCCTTGTAGAGTAAATCAGGCTATTGTAATGGATATGATAAAATTATATAATGCTATAAAATTGTCATGACAATTTTATACTCATACAGAAATTAATTATATGCGTTATCTGACACAGGAAGTCACACGATTCCTATCTGAAGAGGCCAAAATGGCCTTTATCGCAGGGCCTCGGCAAGTGGGGAAAACAACCCTTGCCAAGCACCTTTTGGCTCAAGCGGGGATGGAGGCATTTTATTTCAATTGGGATATCGAAAGTCATCGGAAGGCCATTATTAAACATCCAGAAGATTTCTGGCAAAGGGCGGCCACTTCTCCCTCACAAAGTAAGCCTCGGATCAGTCTGGATGAGATTCACAAATATCCCCGTTGGAAACGGTTTCTTAAGGGCCTCTATGACGCAAAGGGAAAAGATATTGAAATCCTGGTGACAGGGAGCGGGCGTCTCGACGTCTACCAGCGAGGAGGAGATTCCCTTTTAGGACGATATCACCTCTACCATCTCCATCCCTTTTCTTTGGGAGAAATATTAAAAGAAGACCGCATCACGGTCCTTCCCCCAAAAGAATTTTGGGAGAATCTCATCCACGGAAGTCCTCCCGCTGGTGCAATCAAAGCGCTTCGCGATCTGGAGACCTTGACGGGTTTTCCAGAACCTCTCTTCTCCGGAAGTGAAACCCGGCTTCTCCGATGGCGCCGTTCACACCAGACATTAGTGGTCCGAGAAGATTTAAGGGACCTCACTCGGATTAGGGAAATCGGTTTGGTGGAGACGATGGTGAGCCTCCTTCCCGAGCGGATAGGATCTCCCCTTTCCATTAATTCTCTTAAGGAAGACTTAGGGGTTAATTTTGCGACTGTTCAAGGATGGTTGGAGGCGCTGGAGAGGCTTTATTATTTGTTTAAAATTCGTCCCTATGCAGGCCGATTAGCTCGAACACTCCGGCGAGAAGAGAAAGTCTATCTTTTCGATTTTTCAGTCATTGAGGATTGGGGAGCAAAATTCGAAAATATTGTGGCAATCCATCTGCGTAGACTCTGCGATGCCTGGACCGACTGGGGTTTTGGAGATTTTGATCTGTATTTTGTCCGGGACCGGGAAAAGAGGGAAGTGGACTTTCTCATCACAAAAAGCCGGAGACCCTACGCTTTAGTTGAAACCAAACTGAGGGCAAGTGATATTGAACCCAATCTAAAATATTTCGCTGACCGTCTCAAAGCTAAATATGCCGTTCAGGTCATTCGGCATCCCCAGGGATTTGAAAACATTTTTATCTCCAGAGGAATGATCTGTGTATCAGCGGCCCATTTCCTTTCTCTCATCTAGTAGCCAAAAGAGATAGATTGCCCTCTATACACCAATACCCCCTCCTGTGAGTTTGTTGAGAGGGTGATCGTGGAAGCTTACATTGTTAAGAGAAGTGACCAAGAAGGAATTCACGGCGGCGAGGGAGCGGTTGACGGTAAAGAAGTCTGGGTATATGGGAGTGAGTGTTGCATGATTTTGGGGGTCACGACCTTCTTGGTTAACCCTGAGCGGAGCTAAGTGTCGTCAAACGGGGTAATCGGTATCCTGCCTCCGGTGAGGTCCTTGAAAATGTTTCAGAATCCATGTCCCCTCTTATTGGCACGGAAGTAGAAAGTGAAAGCGCTGAATCTTGAAGAGATATTTAAAGAACTTAAGTACGTCCCCGCCCTCCCCTTGCTTGAGCTTTGTCAAAAGGCTTTACTGACGAGCGCTCAATATTTCAGTAAATCATGGGAAAATATTCTAAAGAAAAGTGGGGGATTGTTGCAAAGCAGAAATTTATGAAATTATGGACATGTCTTTCATTACACTTTGCTTCTGGCGAGACTCCAGAATTAGGAGAGAATGGTTAAGTTGCATCTGAACCAACGTCCCGCAGATGCTGCATGGCGTAGTAAGATGTATTTTAACCAATCTACCATCTATACCTGGCAAATCTCCTGAGAGATATTTGAAGTAAGAAGGTCTAGGGTGAAGAAGGTTCAGAATAGCATTTCAAGTAGGCCGAGTTTTAAGTTTTTCTGCCGCTATATCCACGGGTAGTCCGACGCGCATGAAGAAGCGCGCGAATGCCTGAGCAAGGTGCTCACGATACGGGGGGAGCAACCGAAGACGCTTACCGGTCCGCAAAGCGAATTCCCTTACCAAATTCGTCGGTGCTGTGTAAACTTCATGAAAATCGACAATAGTCAAACGCATCTTGAGTCCGCCTTGATAGGCTTCATTGGATAGATAATAGCCAGGTAGATTTCCGCGCCTGAGAGCTTCTCGTTGATCCGTTCCCCAGTTAAACCCTTTTTTTTCTGCTTCAGCAATGAATTTCCATAGATCCCAGCAAGGGCAAAGCAGTAAGCTTTCTACTTTGCCCTGAACTATATCACATGTTTGAGTCATTATGACGACATCTAACTTTCTGTACTGTGCGGGAACTTGATCGCTTTGGTTAGACACTTCCGGAATGAGAACTTCAAAGTCATGTAAGAAGTCCCCTTGGCAAAGTGAGTCACCTTCGATAGTTCTATACCAAGGATATTCTTTTTCGTTTTCCTGCATCGAGTCTAGACCGTTCATAGAATGGGGTTAGGTATTCCTTTATTACGAGCGGTAATTCTCACAATTGTGTTACGCACAGCTTTTGGAGACATCCTAACAAAAAGCTCTATTTCTTGCTCTAGGTCGCATGCTATAGCGGGTAGTACGGAACTTGCAAAAATATAAGTCACACCGGGTTCGGTAACAGCTGTTGTAAAAGCATATTCTTTTATGCCTGTGGCTAATTCTGAAATAATTTCTCCCACTCCCACATCGAAGATATATAGAAGAGCTTGTTTACTCCACATCTGTTTTATTTCTGTTAAAGGTGTTTGCTGGTCAAAACATTTTATGGTGGTTGCCGCACGCCTATGCCTCAAGGTCGTTTCATCGACATCGCGATAGTTTTCATAGACAGTAGCTTGTTCTGGCATACTTTAAACCTTCCTTCCCCATTGTTCCTTTTGAATCTTTTTATCAATAAGGTCTGCAAAACCACGCACAATCCATTCTCGACCGAGGTCAAACCAGGCTCTTATTGCGGAGGAATTCTTGCTGGCAGACATTCCTCTCGCAGTAAGCTCACATAGAAGGACAGGCTGATTATCGGCGACTCGAATGGCATGCTTTAACGAAACATGAAGTCGTCCTTGCGATTCTGGAAGGATGAAAGATAACCCTAAACCTATCGACTCCGGAAACGGAAGAAAACGTTCTTCACAACGCCAGCCAACATCGGGAAAAACTTTTCCTAAGTCACCAAGGGTTTTCCAACCATGGTCAACGGGTATGTGATTGATATATGTGATTTCTAATTGATTGACGATAGGTTCTGCCAAATTTTCATCTTTGCAGAATTTAGAAAATTTCTCCCAAGCTTTCCAAAGCTTATCAAGGACTACTGGGTATCGTGGGTAAATATCATCATCCTTTTCTTTTCGCCAATTGTGTAAGAACCTATCATGCTGCAACTGGACAAGCCACGATGGATTCTTATTCACAAAAAATATACGAGGGAGTAGGGGCGAACCAAGGATTTCTACTCGAGGTTGGCTTATCTTGGCGACTGGCGGAAATTGTTCAATTACCTGTGTTAACGGTGCCATTTCCTGAGCTTGAATATATTCATCGCGGATCGTCTGCCAGAACAACCCAAATGTAGTCGCCTGAAAGTTCGCCATCGGTTCAAATTGGATCCCGCACACTACTTCTATCACTGGCGGCCGTTCATAGTCGGGTAAAGGAGTTTCTCCGGAATTGGCCATAAGCATGAACTCTCCTCTCTAGCGTATCGAATGATTCTTGGAGAGAATTGATCCGTATCTTGCAGCAGAGTCAGGTTGTTAATTGAATTGTAGTGAATAGTGGGGTACAAGTCAAGGGCTCTGGAACGGGAGAGATTGGAGACGGACAATATTACCGACAAACATAGGAGATTAAGACGTTGGTGTGTTACACTTGGAGATGGTGGATCAGCTCTCGCCGCGCTCGCGTAACGGGTCGCTTGATCCACCCCACGAGGGTTTAAATGGTCTGCCCAGGACACCCCCGCTATTACCAAATGTAATCTACGCATTTCGGTTGCCTTTGTCAAATCTCACTTTCAGGAAGAAACTTTGTAAAAGGCGCGCGGGCAGATGCCAGCCAAGAACCTCGCCGGAGGCACCAGAGAAATGCCTCAGTCACCACGAGACATATAAGAAAGAAGAAGAAATGAAGGTGTTCTGAACGATACTCAATATGGCAAATCCCGTCGAATTAACTCCTGATTGATAAGTGAACCTACAAGTCATTACGCGGAACCCTATTCAGGAATCGAAGATTACGAGAAAGAGTTAACGCTATGGGTTACCGGCGGCGGGCGAAGGCGGTACTGGCAACCGCATCGCTGTACCCGCCGTCCGGTTGACCCATTCGTTAGACATAGGTCCGTATACAGATCATGAATGTCTATTTGGCCTTTTCGTATGATTCGATTGTTTCGGCTATGAACCACGAAGGCACGACGGCTGCGAATTTGCCGCCAGTTTTGTCGAAAAAATTTCCGTGGACAAGCCCAGTGCATGCGAATGGACCTGTTCCAAAAGCTACGCCACCTAGACTCACTTCTGGTAGAGCAAATAGCGGTGCACCACTGAAACCTGCAGTACTGGGATCATCAAGGATGAAGAAAGTCGCCTCTTTCTTATTGTCAAATCGGGGATAGCTAAATAGACCACTTGCTAATTTGGATGATTTGAAAATCGGAGAAAACTTTCCTTTTGTTCCCAGCCTGAGTGGAAATCCAACCACGGTGAGGACACGTTCACGGTACTGGCTAAAAGATTGTTCATTCGGTATGAATACACTAATGTCCAAGGTTTTAACCACTGCCACGAAATTGGATGTCGGGTTAAGCTGCACCAGTGCGATATCCGCTTCGGGATGGAAGAACCAAGGCAGTTTCTCGTAAGGGCCAGCTAGTTCACGGATATCATAAATTAGGGGTTGATCTTCTGGGCCATGCACTGTGGCTTTTATTTGAGATTCAAGGTCTCTTGCAACGTGCTCTGCAGTTATGAGGTAGATTTTTGCGCCTTTCTGAACAAGGAATGCGGTTCCACTCACCGGTTCCTTCTTTCCTTCGATAGTCTTCACACCATCCAGAAACACGACAGACTGAAAAAGATCGCCCATTTTTTGCGCGTTAGTAGTCGGGGGAAAGAGTAATACTGTCAGAAATCCCATCACAAAAATGGGTAGCCTCTTGCGCAATGGGAGGAGCTTCACAGCAGTGCATGAATGGCATGTGCTCATATTTCCCTCCTGCAGTCTCAGAATTCATAGGTCTAACGTCATAAATCAGCCGACGCTGTAAGCGGACGGCTGGATTGTTCTGTTGGCCGATTTATCTAATGCTTTGAGTTTCTTAATTGTGGCTGGACCTTCCTGGAGGGGGGGACGTCCTGGAAATGGGGACATCCTATATTGCCCCTGTCAAGAGGGAAAAAACAAAAAATTTATCTTTT
>CAZEKS010000025.1:0-12766 GCA_964512795.1 uncultured Syntrophaceae bacterium | reverse complement strand
CGAGCCCCCTCCCTTGACTACTCGTCGGCATCCTATAGGGCATCCCGGACATGCCCTCTTTCCAATCAATCTTGGCATCTTGACCCTTTTTCCCACAGGAATTCCGGTAGCGCTTTTTAAATATTTTTTTGGAATTTTCCAATCTCAAGGTTGTTAAAATCTTTGTCCGATGGCAGATCGGCCATAAATCCGCCTGAAATATCAATTAATCTTCAATGCAGGCCAGACGTTTGGCGCAGTTCTTCTTATAGCCAATATCTGATTCCCTAAAGATCGTGAGCCGGTGGGCTGCCGGGGAACCTCCTCCATGAATATCGGAGATCGTATCGGCGCTCTCCATGGCCATCTTCTCAACCAGCCGGAGCATCTTGACCCTTTTTTCAACCGGTACTCCCGTCGCCCCCTTTAAATATTTTTTCAAAAGTTCACCGATCTCAGGATTTTTGAAATCCCTGTCAGAGGGCAGGTCCGCCACAAATCCACCCACGACATCAATCATAAGACGAGTGGCCTCGGCCATCTCTTTTCCCTCATGGATCTTGGAGGCATTGGCCAGGACCGGATCAATGAAATAAGTCCCCGAAGGCTCTTTCTTGCCCTCATAGGAGGCGGCCAGGCTACAACCATAAAGGGTCTCCGCCATATGAATCATGTTGATGACCTTCTCCTTGTGATGGCTCACCTTCGCCGTCCCGTTATACTCCATCATCATCAGGGCGGCGCCGGTCATGGCGTCAATCTTTCCCGATTTACACCCCCCATGAGATTGGCGGTGAAAGGCAGAAAAACGACTCACCATCTCTCCCGCAAATTCAACTTCTCTAAACATGAAGACCCGGTCCCAAGGCACCAGGACTTCGTCAAAGATGAGGGTCGGGCAGTACTTGCTGTACCGGATATTCCCGCAATCCACCCCTTCGATCTCACGGGTGTCCATCGAAGTTCTTCCCACCACATGAATGAGATTCTTCGTATCAGAGGGGACGGCAAAGGCCAAAGCATAATCCTCATCCCCTTTTCCGAGTGCACGCGTTGGAAGGACAATCACCTCGTGGCAGCTGATCGACCCGGTCTGGTGGGCCTTGGCCCCTCTAACGATGATCCCTTCTTTGGTCTGGTCGACCACGCGGAGGTACATATCCTTATCGGGCTGTTCATGGGGTCCGAAGTTACGATCCCCTTTGACATCGGTCACACCGGCATTTGCGGTCAGATCGTTTTTCTGCATATACTTCAGGAATTCGACGAAGCGAGTGTTGTATTGGGTCCCATATTTTTTATCGATATCATAGGTCACAATCGACAGGGTGCTGAGGCAGTCCAAACCCGTGCATCGCTGGTGGCATGTTCCTACATAACCTCCCAAGATCCGGTTGACCTTCACCCTCATGACCAGATCCTCGATCGATTGAGGCGGCAGGGTAAATCGGCTGACCAACTCTCCTGTCAAAGGAGATAGGGTCGTCACGAGATTTTTATATTTTTCGTTTTGCGCCAGCTCATAGGTGGCCCCGGTCGCATTGATCCCTGCACGAATTCGGGGATGATCCACCACGTTCTCTATTTTCTCGCCAAACATATAGACCGTGGGTTTTAGTTTCCTTAAGCTCTTCAGATATTCTTCAAATGTTTTAACGGACATCTCTCTTCTCCTTGTTTGAATTTAAGGATGAAACTGAATTCAATTTCAGATTTCAAATTGCAAATTGCAGATTGAAAAATCTTAAATCTAAAATCTTAAACCTGAAATCAAGAAAAGAGCTCCAATCCTTTTTGAAAGGCATTTAGATTCAACGTCATCGCCTTCTTCGGAACACTGACCTCGATGGCCTTTTTCATCGATTCCACAGAAAGTAAGCCTGTCTTTTTAATAAGGGCCCCTAAGAGGATCAGATTGGCCACAACGATATTGCCCATTTCCTTATCTGCAAGGCTTGTAGCAGGAATTGAAAGGATTTCGTAATCCCCTGGCTTGGATCCTTTCACCAGATCGGAATCGATCACCAGTAACCCTTTGCTTTTGATCTTACCGATATATCTAGGCAGGGCTTCCTCAGCCATCGCAATGAAGATATCCGGTCTTCTGACCTGAGGATCAGAAATGGGTTCTTCAGAGATGATCACCTCTGCCCTCGCAGAGCCCCCCCTCAACTCTGAGCTGTAGGATTGGGTTTGAACAGCTCTTTTACCTGCGAATAGGGTGGCTGCCGTACCAAGCAAAATGCCAGACATGACCACTCCCTGGCCACCCACTCCTCCAACAAGGATCTCTGTACGACTCATTCGACTCCTCCTCGGGCTTTATTTTTTATCTTATTGACCTCCTGCAAGACCTCAGGTTTCTCAATGTCCACCAAATCTCCGACAACGATCTTGCCCCTTCGCTCCTCAGGAGAAAGATTTTTGGCTTCCTTCATCGTGATGGATCTCTTTTTATGGTCCTCCATCATCCGGACTGCACTCCCCAGGCCTGTCTTCCTTCCAAATTGGATCGGGCATTGAGAAATGACTTCGATGAAGGCAAACCCCTTCTTCTGGATCGCCTTCTTGATCGAGTTGGTCAGCTGCCTTGGATGGGCAGTTGTCCATCGTGCAACGAAGGAAGCCCCTGCGGCGACCACCAGTCCCGAAACATCCTCGAAGGCATTTTCATAAGTACCGTAAGGCGTGGTCGTCGTCTTCACGCCCATAGGGGTCGTCGGTGCAGCCTGACCTCCGGTCATGCCATAGATACCGTTATTGCTGCAGATGACGACCATCTCAACATTTCTTCGAGCATTCTGTATGAGGTGGTTTCCACCAATAGCAACAAGATCTCCGTCGCCGCTGACCACCATCACCTTCTTGTCTGGAAGGCCCACCTTGACCCCGAAGGCAAAAGCGATTGGCCTGCCATGTGTGGTATGAAGCACGTCTGCATCGAAGAGAGGACTGGGTATCCATGCCGCACAGCCAATCCCTGAGACAAAGACAAAATCGTCCATCTCCATCCCGAGCCCGTCAATGGCCCTGAGGATGCTTTGAACGATAATTCCATCTCCGCACCCTGCACAGAAGCTATTGTGGGTAACAGAGGGCCGAATAAACCGATGTAGGGGATGCACTATCTCACTCATTTCGCAACCTCCCGTATCTTTGATAAGATATCTTCCGGGTCCTGGATCTCCCCGACCAACCTTGGAGGTAGAAATGAGACCTCGGCAAAATGGGCTGCATCTGCCTTGATATAGGGATACATTTGACCCAGATTATTTTCCAATACGATGACGTGTTTTGCTTTTCTCGCCATCTTCTCGATCTCTTCTCCTGGGAAGGGCCAGACCGTGATCAGGCGCAACGTTCCCACTGGGAGCCCTTCCTCCCTGGCTTTTGAAGCTGCCATGGCAGCTGCCCGGGCCACACCGCCGTAAGAGACCAGCACAATCTCTGCCCCCTCGTAGTCACGCTCCACGAGGGTGATCTCCTCCTTGCGTTTAAGAATCTTATTGCTTAATGTCCGGATGTATTTGTCCAATGCAGGGATGTCAATCAGGTTTCGTTTCCCCACCTCATCGTGGCAGGAACTGGTCACATTGGACTTGAACCCCCTGCCGAAGATAGGCATAGGAGCTACATCCTCGCTGAGAAAACCTTTGATGGTATAGGGATCGCTTCCTTGCTCAGGAATCTTCCGATAGACCGTCTCAATCTTTTCAGGTTCCGGAATGATGACTTCTTCCCGCATATGTCCCACAAAGGCATCGGAAAGAATGAAGACCGGGGTACGATATTTTTCGGCATAGTTGAAGGCAATGACCGTGTGGTCGAACATCTCCTGTGGCGAGGAGGGACAGAGGCCAATGATCTCATAATCCCCGTGGGACCCATGCTTCGCCTGGACCATGTCCCCTTGGATTCCGATCGTCGGCATCCCTGTTGAAGGAGCTCCCCTCTGGACATTGACAATGACACATGGCGTTTCAACACTAATGGCGAAGCCGATATTCTCCGACATCAGACTAATCCCCGGACCGGAGGTCACAGTCATCGCTTTCTTGCCAGCCCAGGAAGCGCCAATGACCGCTGCGATCGCACTGATCTCATCCTCCATTTGGAAGAAGGCGCCTCCAACCTGTGGCAACCTTTCCGCCAAATGGTTGGCGATCTCCGTGGCCGGCGTGATAGGGTATCCTGCACTGAACTCGCAGCCGGCTGCGATGGCGCCCTCCGCACAGGCCACATTCCCCATCATGAAATATCTTCCTGTATGCACCCGTTTTCCGCTCATGGTTTCACTCCCTTCTTCCGCTTCTCTCCCGAAACAGCTATCGCCATATCCGGACAGAAGATCATGCAGTTTTCACACTGGGTGCACTGATCCTCATGAACCACGACAGGGGGCCTGTAGCCCTTCTGATTCAATGTTTCAGAAGGGTTGAAGACTTTCGTCTTGCAGACATAAAGACATATCCCGCATTCGTCAACTCCCTTGCATAACTCGTGGTAAATTCTTAAATTAGCCAATTCTCTTCTCCTTTCATTATCCTTTGGTCACGGTTAAGGCTAAGAAGCCAGTTTGGTCAAAGGGCAAAGGTTATGGCTAATGACTTAAGACCCATTGCCCTAACCCATAGACGAAACCGGCATCTTTACCCTCACCTTAACCCAAAGACTTCATTTTCTACATAATCTGGGTTGATTCACTGGGTGGAGTGGAGTCTTTCCCTCCAGAATTCGGATGACATCCTCGGCCACTAAACTCATTTTCCTCAAGGCCTCATCCGTATGGGCCGCTATGTGAGGTGTGCCGACGAAATTTTCGAGCTCAAACAGAGGATGACCTTTTATGGCTGGCTCTATTTCATATACATCAGAACCCGCTCCTGCAATCTTCCCTTCTTTTAATGCCTGGTAGAGGGCTTTCTCATCCCAGATCGATCCTCTGGCGAGATTGATGATATATGCCGAGGGTTTCATCAGCCCGAATTCCCTCTCTTTGAGCAGACCTTGCGTCTGGGGCAGCATTGGAAGGTTGATAGATATATAATCGGATTGTGATAAAACCTCTTCCAGACTTACTTTCTTCGCTCCTAACTCTTTCTCTGCCTCCTCATATCGAAGTGCATCGTAATAGAGGACCTTCATGTCAAATCCTTTGTGGCCAATTCGACCGACCGTTCTTCCAATCCGGCCAAACCCGAGAATTCCAAGGGTCTTTCCATGAAGCTCCCTTCCAATGTATTCATAACGGACTCCCCATCGGCCCTCCCGGAGAGCGATGTCCGCCTTTTTCAATATCTTGGAAAGAATAAAAGTTAAACCAAAAAAGTGTTCAGCTACAGAGATATCATTGGCATCCGGTGTATTCACCACCCAGATCCCTCTCTCTGTCGCTGCCTCCAGGTCGATATTCTCCACTCCGACACCATGGCGTCCGATCACTTTGAGTTTTGGGGCGGATTCCATTATCTTCCGGTTAACTTTTCCGTTCGCCCGGATGATAATCCCGTCGCACTCTCTCACCTCTTCGATCAGGGAGGCCTCATCCAGGGACTTGGCAAAAAAGATCTCACCTTTCTCCTTGAGAAGATTCTTCCCCGCCTCGTGCATATCTTCATAGAGTAAAACCTTAAACTTCTTCATTTATATTTGTACCTCTAAGTCACTTCATAGCTATCCCTTTCAACTGGGACATATAACTCTCTTTAGAAAAGGTGAGATGATTGAGGATCAGTTTCTCAAATTTAGATAAATTTCTATTCTCAATCGCCTTAATCATCTCTCGATGTTCAATGACGGACTGTTCAATCCGGTGGGGTAACGACCAGGCATTAAATCGAACAATATGGGCCTTTGTACGAAGGAAATCGATCATATCAGAGAGGTATCGATTATGGCAGGCATTAAAGATCGTTCGATGAAATTCGGAATCTATTTCGACCATCTGGTGGGTCTTCTCGCAGAGGTGCCTCTCCACCTCTACAGAAAGCTTCTTTAATTGTTGAATCTCATTCGGAGTCATATATTCTATAACGAGCTGGGCGGCGATCTTCTCCAACTTGCCCCTTACGAAATAAATCTGTTCAATCTCCTCAACCGTGAGGTCAGCCACCATCATCCCACGATAAGGAGTAGATCGGACCAGACCTTTTGCTTCCAGCCTCTTCAGAGCTTCGCGGATCACCGTCCGGCTGATCCCAAACTTCGAAATGAGATCCATCTCCACCAGACGCTCTCTCGGCTTGAATTGACCCGAGAGGATGGCCTCCTCGATCTCTTTGGCGATGCGGACGGAATTAATACTTGACAATCGACGGGTGGCCATATAAAATACTCACATCGTTCAAATTTTTAAATACAATTTTGTATACACTTTTAGGCAGATCTTGTCAACCCCCTTTCTTCATTTTTTTTTCGGAGGGTATAAAATGACTCGCTTCGACACTCTCTTCAGCCCTTTCCGCATCGGAAATTTGGAATTAAAAAATCGAATCGTGATGCCTCCCATGGCCACAAACTTCGCAGGCGAGGATGGATCCGTCAATGATCGACATATCGCTTATTATGTGAAACGAGTGAAAGGCGGAGTGGGTTATATCACCTTCGAGCATACAGGGATTTTAAAACAAGGAAGGGCTTTCCTCAATATGGCTCTCATCGATTCGGATCAAAACATTCCTTCTTTTAGAAAGTTGGCGGAGGCGATTCATCAAGAGAATGGAAAGATCCTCATCCAGATTAATCATGCGGGGCGTCAGACCTCTGCCTCAATCACCGGTTCCCCGATCGTCGCGCCTTCGGCGGTCCCTTGCCCTGTCCGAAAGGAGATGCCGAAAGAACTCTCTCATGAAGAGATTCAAAATATCATCGAAGCCTTTGGAACAGCCGCCGTCCGTGTTAAAGAGGCAGGGACTGATGGTGTGGAAATCCATATGGCTCATGGATATCTGATCAATCAATTCCTATCCCCCTTCTCCAACAAAAGGGTGGATGAATATGGAGGCGACGCGGATCGGCGGATGAGGATGGCCATCGAAGTATTGAGGCAAGTGCGAAATGCTGTCGGTCCTGATTTTCCAGTCCTCTGCCGTCTCAGCGCGGATGAGTATGTCGAGGGTGGATTGAGATTGGAGGACACCAAGGAGATCGCAAAGGCCTTAGAGAGGAATGGAGCCGATGCCCTCCACGTTTCAGCCTGTGTAGCTGCATCTGGATATTTGAACCATCCTCCCTATTACGCGGAGGAAGGTGTTTTCGTCCATCTCGCTCAGGGGATCAAATCAGTCGTTTCCCTTCCTGTCATCACCGTAGGCCGAATCCGCACCCCTGAACTGGCCAACCAGATCTTAGAAGAAAAGAAGGCTGACCTCATCTCCATGGGAAGGGCCCTCATTGCTGACCCGAACTTCCCCATGAAAGCCCTTCAAGGAAGGACGGAGGAGATCATTCCCTGTATCTCCTGTAACCGCTGTGTTCAAAGCATTCGGAAGGGTGCCCTCCAGTGTGCCGTCAATCCTGAAACTGGCCGGGAAGCGATATTGAAACTCCGAAAGACGGATCATCCAAAGAAAATATGGATCATCGGAGGGGGACCGGCAGGGATGAAGGCGGCTGAGATCGCCGCCCTACGAGGTCATCGAGTCACTCTTTACGAGAAGAACAAAGAATTAGGCGGCCGGTTTCTGCTGGCTGCGGTTCCCCCTAAAAAGCAGATCCTAAGGGAATTCATTGAACATCTCACACGGCAAATAAAAAGACTGCCGATAAAAATGATCTTAGGAAGACCATTTACTCTTGTTTCGTTGAGAAAGGGTAAACCTGATGTCGTGATCATCGCAACCGGGGCCAAACCACTATTTCCCCCCATCGATGGACTTCAGGAGGCGAAAGCCGTCAATGTTGACGAGGCCTTATCAGGCAGCGTCCATCTGGGTGGAAGGATTCTGGTCGTCGGTGGCGGGGGGATTGGAGCGGAAGTAGCAGACCACTTTTCTGAAAACGGATTGGAAGTCACATTGATCGAGATGAGAGAAGGGATCGCTCTCGATCTGGTCTCCCACCTTCAATACTTCTTAAATCAGAGATTGCGGGAAAAGGGGGTCCGGATGTTGACCTCCACGAAGGCCATCCGTTTCGAAAAGGATGGGCTTTGGGTTGAAGATCCCCAGGGGACAAGAAAGCTCGAAGGCTTCGACTCCATTGTCATCGCTTTGGGATCGATACCGAATGATGAACTGGTTGAGTCTTTAAAAGCGAAGGTTCCCGAGGTCTATGCCGTGGGTGATGCCTCAAAACCGAGGGAGGTGATGGAAGCAGTACTTGAGGGAGAAGAAGTTGCCCTCAAAATTTAGCAAAAGGGGGTGAGACTGTTTTAGCAAGATTTACGTTGATGTCATTCTTATCTTTAAGATTAACTAAAAAAGAAAGGAGGTCACTTATGTTAGTCAAAAGAAGATTATTGGGGATGGCCATACTCATTCTTATCCTGAATCCTGCGTGAAAACTATGGGTTAAATTTTTAATTTCTCAATTTTCTTTATGGCATATTCAAAAGTATCTTTATACAAGAAATTAGCCGGTAATTTTAAGGTTGGCCTGTTCTTGGACTTCACCAATTCACCTGGGATCAGAAGAAGGCGCGCCCTTAAGGTCTTAAGCGTCATGCTCTGAAACTCCTTTGGCAGACACAACCGTTGGAACCAGTTGATGAGATTGTAAGAGAACAGGAGGGTATGGAAATAGGCCTCGTTGGCTGCAAAATGTTTCGTGGGGATTTTCCCTAAAGGATAGTCCCCCTTGAGTTCTTTGATAATCAGTTCTACAGCGGCTCGACCATTGTAAAACCTCCAAGTATTAAGGGGAGTCAATTTCATATTGGTCACAATAACCTGATAGCTGTACTTGCCCATGGAGAAAAGGGTGAGTTGTCCCGTATATATCTTTTGATCTTTTTAAAATTTTTTAATATCATATTCTTTAAATCACGCAGGATTCAGGTTCAAAACTTCAGGGTTAGGGTTACAGATTGAAGAAGAAAGCAAAGGAATGAATTTAAGGAGGTAATGACTATGGCGCTTCACCAGACACAGACCCCTCAAGAGTGGGAAAAGATCTTTCAATGTATTGAACAACCAATACTTATCCTCGACCCAGAATATAATATTTTAGATGCAAACCAATCTGCAATTAAAGCCATCGGGGCCTCTATAGAAAGAATTAATGGTAAAAAATGTTTTAAAATTGTCCATCATGCAGAACAAAACCCCAAAGGCTGTCCGCTGGAATAGGTTCTTAATTCTGGTCATTCTGAAACAGTCGAAATGAAATTTGAAACTCCCGACGGTGTGTTTCTTGTGTCTTGTACACCAATCTTTGATGATTCAGGGAATCTTCAAAGGGCTATCCATGTCATGACCAATATTATCCCAATTAAGTCGGCCGAAGAAGCATTACGAATAAGCGAGGAGAGGGCCAAGCAGCTGGCTCAAGAGAATGCCATCGTGGCCGAGATCGGGCGAATTATTAGCTCCACATTGAATATCGAAGAGGTATATGAGCGATTTGCTGAAGAGGTGAAAAAGCTCATCCCCTTTGACCGGATTGTGATTAACATCGTTGATATCGAAAAGAACCCCGTTACAAATGTCTACGTGGCAGGAAAAGGGGTTACGGATCGGAAAGTTGGGGAGGTCTCCCCCCTCGAAGGTTCAGCCACTGCCGAGATGGTACGTACAAAGTCAACTCATCTCATCCAAACAGAAGACTTCCATGAGTATAAAGACCGCTTCCCCATGCTTTTGTCCACTTTCCAAGCTGGGTTTCGATCGTTCATGAATGTCCCTTTGTTCTCAAAAGGTCGGATAATAGGGGGGCTACTTTTGAGATCTCTTAAGCCCTATGCCTACATGGATGAGGATGTAAGGCTTGCTGAAAGAGTGGGGAATCAGATCGCTGGAGCCATAGCTAACTCACAGCTCTATGCCGAGCTAAAAAGGTCAGAAGAGGAACAAAAGCGATTGGTAATTCAACTTCAAGATGCTCTTGCCAACATCAAGACATTGCATGGATTGATACCCATCTGTGCCTCTTGCAAACAGATACGCGATGATAAAGGTTATTGGAATCAAATTGAGTCATATATTCGGGATCATTCCGAAGCTGAATTCAGCCATGGCATCTGTCCGGAGTGTATGAAAAAGCTTTACCCCAATATGGATCTGAATAAGGATAGCTAAAGGCTGCTTAAGATGGAATTGATAAGCTCCAAGCCAATCCAGTGTTCTACTTTACATCAAATACGGATTTTTTAGGAAGTTTGTTTTTTTAAAATGATAGTGATAAAATCAACATTACTCAGAGATTGAGAGCCAAGGATTTACTCGATACTGCCCATCCTTTTTTAGAAATCGTCTCCTGAAGAGTTAACCTTAAAAGAAAAGGGTGTCTTATTAAATATTTTATGTATGACTATATAATTTTTAAATTTGCTTTAGAATCTCCGAACTCCCTGCCTGTGGCAGGCAGAGGTTCATGGGTTCAAGGGTTTGTATTCAAAACGTAATGAAATAGTAGCCCGACTATATCTCAATCTTATGCTTTTTGCTCAGATTCCAATGTATTTCACTAGACCCCTTGAATCCTTGACCCCTTGAACCCTTGTGATGGATTCGATTCGAATGAGGGCGAAAAAAAGAAAGGAGAAAGTTGAAATGAGATTTAAGGATAAGGCAGCCTTAATTACTGGAGGGGGGAGAGGAATCGGTGCAACCACTGCTTTGATGATGCTCGGTGAGGGAGCAAAGGTTGGGATCGTCGATATGAATGAAACCGATATGAAGAAAGTCGTGGAGACCGCTCAATCCCGGGGTTATCAACTTAAGACATTCGTAGGAGATGTCTCCAAGAAGGATCAGGTCGAGCGTTTTATGGAGGCCTTTGTTAAAGAGTTCGGCCGGATCGATATCTTAGTGAACAATGCTGGAATTGTCATTTCCAGGTCTTTCCTTGAGAAGACTGCTGAGGATTGGATAAGGACATTGGAAGTCAATCTCATCGGAGTATTTCTCTGTTCTCAGGCTGCGGCAAAATATATGTTAGCCCAGAAATCAGGAAAGATCGTCAATATCTCCTCGATCCGTGGCATTGATCACTGCGGCAGGGAGGGAATCATGGATTACAGCGCCTCGAAGGCAGGAGTGATCAACCTGACCAAGACCATGGCCAAGGAGTTGGCTCCTTATATTAATGTGAATACGGTTGCTCCAGGCCATACCCTGACGGAGATGACACAGCCCCTGCCAGAGGATGTGAAGCGGAACATGATCGAGGGTTCTTACCTCAAGAGAATGGCCCAGCCCGAAGACATCGCAAAGGCCATCCTGTTCCTTGCCTCTGAGGATGCCAACTTTATCACAGGACAGCTCCTTCTGGTGGACGGTGGCTTCAGTCTCAAATAGAAAACGATTGAAAAAGTGTTCACCGGATGCTTGATATCAATTGACAGAAGGAAATTGTTTGATCATAATAGTATAGTGTAAAATTTTTTAAGGATAGGTACAGGTTATGGCGGGAGTGATCCTTGAGAATATCTCTAAGAGCTTTGACACGGTGCAGGCAGTGAAAGACTTCAATCTCACCGTCGAGGACAAGGAGTTTGCCATCCTGGTGGGGCCTTCAGGATGCGGCAAATCAACGGCCCTCCGGATGATCGCCGGTCTTGAAGAGCCCACTGGCGGGGACATCTACATCGGAGATCGGGCAGTCAATGACCTCCCTCCCAAGGATCGGGATATCGCCATGGTCTTTCAGGAGTATGCCCTCTACCCCCACATGTCGGTATACAAGAATATGGCCTTCGGTCTCAAGCTGAGAAAGTTTCCCAAGAGTGAGATTGATCAGAGGGTCAAGGATGCTTCGGAGATTCTTGGGATTCAAGGTCTCCTCGAACGGAAGCCCAAGCAGCTTTCAGGAGGTCAACGGCAGCGGGTGGCTGTGGGAAGGGCGATTGTCCGAAAGCCGGCGGTTTTCCTTTTTGACGAACCTCTTTCGAACTTGGATGCGAAGCTGCGCGTTCAGATGCGAGCGGAGATTTCGAAGCCTCACGATCGGCTCCAGACGACGATCATCTATGTGACCCACGATCAGGTAGAGGCCATGACCATGGGGACGAAGATCGTGGTGATGAAGGACGGTTTGATCCAAGAGGTAGGGGGCCCGTTGGAGGTATATAACTATCCGGTGAATTTATTTGTGGCGGGGTTTATCGGGAGTCCGGTGATGAACTTTTTCCCATCGAAGCTGGTGGCAAGAGACGGGAAGCTTTATATCGACGCCGAGTCGTTCCAGTTATCGGTGCCGGAGACGAAGGCGAAGTATTATGAGTCGCGTGTAGGGTCGGAGATGATCTTTGGGATCCGGCCCAATAATATTTACAATCGGATGTATGCACCGGACCGAGTGAAGGGGAGTTATGTGAAGGCCGTTGTGGATGTGATTGAGCCGCTGGGGTCGGAGATCCATTTAAATCTGACGTCAGGGAAACATAATTTTGTAGCAGTGGTGGATGTGCAGACACAGGTACGGGTGCATCAGGAGATGGAGCTGGCATTCGATCTCGAGAAGATGCATCTCTTTGACAAGAATCCGCCCAATCTGCGGATCAAAACAGAATAATTAAAACCATAATTTATTGCGATGGGGAATCACTGCAGCCCCACGGTTGACTTCCCCCGCGGACTCCATGAGGCAAACCGTCATCCCCATACAAAGGAGCGACCGATGAACGAAG
>CAZEKS010000024.1:0-12988 GCA_964512795.1 uncultured Syntrophaceae bacterium | reverse complement strand
GATGGTTTCTCTCCAAAAGGGGTTGAAAAAGAAGACGGGATTGCCTGGAGAAAAGATCTATTGAGGAAATTTAAATACAAATTATGAAGACATTGTGTGGAAAAGACTAATTGCATTTTTTGATTACAAGATCAGAGAAGCCGAGTGGATTAGAAATGAGAGAAAATATCTGAGCCTTTGGCGAAACACCTAAGCAACAGTTACCATGCCATTTTGGACCGTTGAGATTTATTTGATTGCCATTACACCTACCTCTATAATCTCCAAAAGCGCAAGAAATAGCCTTTCTTCCCGTGGAAATAACTCATGTCTGAAGTCGAGTCTCAATCCGTAGCTACGAAGATTAACAAAGACGTGCTCGAAAGTTACTTGCACTGCAGGTACAAGGGCTACCTGAAGCTCACCAGACAACAAGGTACCAAATCGGACTACGAGACGTTACTTACGGAGTTGAGGATTGAAGTAAGGCTGAATGCTATCAGCAAGGTTCTTGCTCGACACCCAGAGCACGAGGTGGTACAAAATATTTCCCTGACCACTTTCCTTTCTAGGCGAGGGCCGCTTTACCTTTTTGACGCCACCCTGGAAGATGACCTCCTGTCGCTTTGCTTTGACGGGTTAAAAAGAGTGGCTGGGGCGTCGAAATTCGGCGGTTTTCACTACATTCCTATGCTCTTCTACGGGGGGTGGCAGGTTCGCAAACAACAGAAGCTCCTTTTGGAACTATACAGTTTGTTCCTTTCTAAGATCCAAGGGAGGCCCTCTGACAGTGGGATCATTTGGCATAGCAGGGAGTGCAAGGCTACGAAGGTGCGCTTGAATCCCGATCAACGTAAGGCCGAACTGCTCCTACAGGATTTGATGGAGATAGGTCGGTCCAAGTCGCAGCCAAGGCTTATCCTTGACGACCACTGCCAAGTCTGCGAGTTCCACCAGCGCTGCCACGCCCAAGCACTTCAGGAGGACAACATCAGTCTGCTGAAGGGAATGGGAACAAAAGAGATAAAACGGCTCAACAGGAAAGGGATCTTCACTGTCGCTCAACTATCCTGCACCTTTCTACCCAGAAAAAAGAGCAAAAGAGCTAAACAAAATAGCCGAACTCGTTATTTCGCTTTGCAAGCAATGGCGATAAGAGATAGGAAAATCTATGTATTTGGGACACCACATCTGCCCGTTGGCTCAACACGGATTTACATCGATCTTGAGGGCGACCCTGACAGGGCATTCGTCTATCTGGTTGGGGTCATCATTGATGACGGAGGCACAGAAGAGCGATACAACTTTTGGGCCAATAATGAGTTCGAAGAAAAGCTAATATTTCAACAGTTCATGCATTTGATCGCACCATATCTTCAGTTCAATGTATTTTTCTATGGAAGTTATGAGGCGGCCTTCTTGAGACGAATGAGGAAACGATCAACACATAAAAGACTAGTCGATAAAGTCATTTCAAATTCCTTTAATATACTGTCTGCGGTTTATTCTCATATCTATTTCCCCACTTATTCAAATGGGCTCAAAGACATAGGAACGTATCTAGGATGTACTTGGTCAGAGCGTGATGTCACGGGTATCCAAAGTATCGTTTGGAGAAGAAGATGGGAATCGAATTCTGATGAGGTTCTAAAGTGTAGGTTGATCACTTACAACTCCGAGGATGTTTATGCATTGAAACGGATAACCGAAAGCATTTATCACATTATTGCCGTTGAGGAGTCGAAGTCAGATACCCCTCCCCTGATTGATGGAAAGTTCGAAGTAGCCCGTGTCGAGGACCTTGAGCCACAATCATGCCGACGAGAATACGGTAAAGCAACATTTGTTTTGCAGGATTTCGACCATATCAACAAATGTGCTTACTTCAGCTATCAGAGAGAGAAAGTGTTTCTCCGGGCTCACAAAACCCTGAAAAAGGTCCATGTGAGCAAGGCCAGAAGAAGACCAAAGAAAGTTAGATTCAACAAACGAATCGAAATAAGAAGCAGAAAATGTCCCTTCTGTAAGAGCACGGCCCTAATTCGTTTCGCTAACAAGGTTCATACGAAATTAGCCTATGACTTAAAGATTTCTGAAAGTGGAATCAGAAGGTGGGTGATCGAGTGTGCCACAACCAGGCATCGGTGCTTGGAATGCGGTAGATATTTCCTCCCCCAAAGGTATAAGAGACGAGACAAGCATTGTCATGCACTGAAGAGTTGGGTGGTTTATCAACATGTTGTGCATCGGATTAGTCTTCAACAAATCGAGGAAATGTTCGAGGAGTGCTTCAACTTATGGGTTAACTCTGTTGAGCTTCATATGATCAAGACACTGATGGCAAAACGTTACCGGTCAACATATAGACGCATTTTGGGGAAAATTCTTTGTGGTAATGTTATCCATATAGATGAAACCCAAATCAATCTTCAACGAGGCAAAGGGTATGTATGGGTATTAGCGAATTGGGAAGAAGTTGTTTACCTATACAGACCAACTCGAGAAGGAGACTTTTTGAAGGCGATGTTGAAAGAGTTTACGGGCGTGATGATTTCTGATTTCTATGCTGTTTATGACTCACTGCTGTGTAAGCAGCAGAGATGCCTTGTCCATTTGATACGAGATCTGAACCATGATTTGCAGCATAATCCTTACGATGAGGAATACAAATCCTTAGCAGGTGAATTTGGCCGGTTATTAAGAGTAATTGTGTCAACTATTGACAAGTACGGTCTCAAGCGAAGGCATCTGCATAAGCATGCCGCAGATGTGGATCGGTTTTTCCATATGCTTGAGACCCAGCAATACCGTTCGGAATTAGCTGAAAACTACCAAAGGCGACTACTTAAAAATCGGGAGGGTCTTTTTACGTTCTTGCAGCACGATGGTGTTCCTTGGAACAACAATAGCGCAGAACATGCCATACATCGCTTTGCTTATTACCGAACCATCTCTGATGGAAAAATGACAGAATTAGGGCTGGATGATTATCTGATTCTGTTAAGCGTTTATCAAACCTGCAGATACAAGGGAATCAGTTTCTTCAAGTTCCTTTTATCGCGCGAAGAGGATATTGACCGGTTTATAGAGCGGGGGACAGACAAAAGAAAGGTAAGTTCTTCCCTCGAATTGTATCCTGACGGCTTTAGCTCCAACCATCCAAGGCGTAGAAGGGCTTCGATCATGTCGGAGAAGAAAGAGGAGAGTAGGCTTTGACGTAGTAGTATGTGTAAGAAAAGGGTTCACTGTGGTTGTCCTCGAGATTGGCGCCCGCTTTCAGAAAAATGAAATTGTGGATAACATCTGCATGCACATAGCAACTTTTAAAGTGTGCCAATCTTCACCTTTGAGTGAAGCTCCCAATCGTGAGTTAATCTGAGAGTGTATGGCATGTTAAATCTCCGCTTTTACAGTTAAGGTGAGGTGAGGTGACGGTCCGAGTTCAAGTTGTACTACAGCAAAGCGGATAAGAAGCTACCCATTTTGACAAGAACCATGATGGGGATTAAAAAGAGATACGGCCAAGTCACCAGGGTTGAAGGAATTTTAAGAATCCTCGGTACCAGAAAAGGGATTATCATAAGCGAATTGGCCGAAGAATTTGGTGTCACGAAGGGGACTCTTTATCGGGATCTTAAGACTTTGGAGCAGGCAGGCTATCCGGTCCTTTCCGAAGTCGTTGAGGGAACAACCTACTGGAAACGTGAGCCATTGCCCACCAATCAATTAAGAATGTAAATTATTTGTTGACAAATCTGTCAACAAATAATACCATCCGAACCATGAAGTTTGGCAATTATCTTCGTCGTTGTAGACAAACCGCTGGATTATCTCTTCGAGAGTTGGCAGAGATTGGTCAAATCAATCCGGCTTATCTTTCTCGTGTGGAACGTGGAATCGTTCCGCCTTCGGATGCATTCATACGGTCGGTTTCCGATGCTTTGAAGATCGAGTCTGCGAGTTTATTTCTCTTAGCCGGGCGTGTGCCTGCAAATTGGCAAAGGGCTATATCTAACTCACCCTCCCGAATTGCCGAGACTTTCCGCAGTGTTCTTGATGGTTACGTTGCGGAGCCGAAAACTCCCTACGGCAGAACCCTGCTTTCCTTTGGAGGGGTCCGGGCTATCGAAGATCCTGCTTTTCCTTTTGAATACTTTAGTGACATCGCAGAACTTGAAAGCTGGCGAAAGGAGATCTACCGTCCTATTTATCACATCCACAAGTGGTGGGCCCAACGGCTCGGTTCGGTCTTCCGAGCTATCATAATAGGCGCATTTGCTCCCAAGGGATCAAATGTTTTTGAAATGTTCTATCAGCCTGTGAGATTGACAGGAGCTGTTATTTTCGACCCATTCATGGGAAGCGGCACCACCATCGGTGAAACTCTCAAGCTCGGTGCCCGCTCTATCGGTCGCGACATCAACCCCGTATCCCACTTTATTGTGAAGAACGCCCTGGGTCTCCATCCCCGCAAAAAAGTCATTGATACCTTTCGAGACATTGAACGAGACGTTGCTTCTACTATTCGCCGCCTTTACCAGGCCCGCCTCCCTGAGGGAGGGATGGCAGATGTTCTTTACTATTTTTGGGTAAAGGTTGTTTCCTGCCCGAAGTGCGAGAGGATAGTAGATCTTTTCTCATCCTATGTATTTTCACAGCATGCCTACCCTGCTCGTAATCCCGAAGCACATGCACTTTGCTCCAATTGTGGGGCTATCAATAAGATTCGTTACGACACTGAACTCTATAAATGTTCGGCTTGTGGCTTCACCCAGAATCCACAGGTTGGACCTGCAAAAGGTTTGAATGCAGTTTGTCCAGGTTGTGGACAGAGCTTCCCGATTGCAAAAACTGTTCAGAAACATAAAGAACCGCCTGCGCACCGGTTGTACGCAAAAATGGTCATACGACCAAATGGCTCAAAGGAGTATCTGCCAATCGATGATTATGATCTGCACCTATATCAAGAAGCTTCTCAAACTCTTAAGAAACGGAAGAAGGCTTACCCTGTTGTCTCAATTGAAGCCGGGTATAACACCAATCAAGTTCTCAATTACTCCTATCAATACTGGCATCAAATGTTCAATGACCGTCAACTCCTTTGCTTAAGCCTTCTTGCAGATCGCATTCGGAAAATCCCTGACAGGAGGCTTCGTGATCTTTTTACTTGCCTCTTCTCCGGCACTCTTGAGTTCAACAATATGTTTGCTTCGTTCAAAGGAGAAGGAACTGGCGCCGTCCGCCATATGTTCTCTCATCACATCCTCAAGCCAGAGCGAACGCCTTTGGAGGCAAACGTTTGGGGAACACCTAAGAGTTCCGGAGCTTTTTCCACACTCTTTGAAAGCCGTCTCCTTAGGGCTCTTGATTACTGTGAAAACCCTTTTGAAATCGGTCCCACATACAACAACGGAAAGGCTGTCGGGGAGAAGGTATATGGTCTCTCTTCTCTCTTGGGTACTGACATCGTGGAAACTCTTGATAAGTTCCAAGAAGGCAAGGATTTATACCTCTCCTGCGGTGATTCTGCAAAAACCGACCTTCCAACAGAAAGCGTGGACGCAATCGTTACTGATCCACCTTTTTTTGACAACGTCCATTATTCCCAGCTTGCCGATTTCTTCTATGTCTGGCAGCGGCATGTTCTCGGAGCGAATGGTAACCATAACGCCAAAAGCACTCGTTCTGAGGAGGAGGTTCAACAAAGCGATCCAACGATCTTCACCGAACGTCTTCATGGTGTATGGAAAGAATGCAATCGGGTTCTCCGACGCGAGGGGCTTCTCATATTCACCTACCACCATTCTCGAAACGAAGGTTGGCGTTCAGTCTTAGAAGCAATCGTAAAGGCAGGTTTCGCAGTCGTTGCGACCCATCCGATCAAGGCAGAGATGTCTGTGGCCAAGCCAAAGCTTCAAGCCAAGGAACCTATTGATCTGGATATAATTATTGTTTGCCGAAAACGAGAGACCACTTTAGCTGAGTCGCCAGATTCCAAAAAGATCATTAAGAACGCAATTAACGAAGCTACCGAGCAGATCGCTCGCTTCAATGGATCAGGCAGGTCTTTGAGTCGGAACGATGTCTATGTAATTTTGATGGCACAAGTCATCAAGCGATTGTCGTGGCAACCATTTGTCCATGAGAGTCTAAGCTTCCTCGACTCAAGCCATACATCGATTGAAAGAGCTATTAGCGATCTATATGAAGGGCAACGAATAACCGAGCGGCCTCCGACCAAGCAAACAAGACAACTCTCTCTCTGGTGAACTCCCAACACCATTTTTCATCTGTTAAAGTTTGTTTTCAACCGTGGCATCAATCAGCAGGTTGAAGGTTCAATCGAAATCGGCCCCGGGGCTGTGTTTTTTCTGTTCTGGCAGGCAAAGGAAAAGGGTCCGAGAGTTCAAATTGTCTATGATCTTTAGGAACATCATCGGCAAGGCGGTAACAATAAAATGCATTCGTACCTCCTTGCTGTCTTGATCGCTTTATGAATCCCACCTGTCGAAGTTGCGAAACGTCCCTCTCCAGATCATCTCTGGGATGGATCAAAGTAACGCTATGATCGAGCTGTAGGGTACTCAGTGGATTTGAAAAGATGAGCATAGGGCGGCTGCGATTAGCGCCGTTACCATAGGTTCCAAGACCAATCTCTTTAACTCTTTCTCCAACAATCGACAAGTAGTAATTGAAGTCTTCGTTCAGAAGGTTACCGTCACACAAAGCGAACGCCGACAGTTGATATTTACCTGATTGATTCCGAACAGCCTCTTGACACACAAAAAGATAAAACCCACGAATATCCAACGCGGCCCCGCTTGAATCGTAAACGCGAACTGTTCCACAAGGTGGGGTAGTATTGTAATCCATACCTGATGGTCTAGCCACTGAGCCGCTTTGCGTCCTCTCGAGCTTCTTTACCTCTAATGCCACAATATGTGTCAGGTTTGAGGTCAAGGTTACTCTCTCAGCCTTCTTACAGACTTCCGGTCGCAGAGCAACCAAATCAGGGGTTATAAGTGGTCCGGGTGCTTTCAAACAATCGACATCGGCTGGGAACTGATCTGAAAGCAGTCTGTGGATATATTCATCCAGGGGATCATCTTGAGTATTTCGCTTATCGCGGAGTCGGTAGGGTCTTGGCTTTGCGCCTTTACCAAAGAAAGAATTTCGAAGAACCAGGAATGATTCCGTTACCAAATCTGTCAATACCGGACGCGGACCCATCTGATTCTTTCCTCGATATGCTTAATACAAAGTTGTATATTAACACCCTTTGGGGGCTAAGAGCGATAAAACAGAGAAATGTCAAATCCAAATAAGATCTTGGGCTGGGGATGATATTACCAAATCAGAATAAAAATGCAATAAGAATTTTTGGGAGGTTAAGGTTTAAGAGTCCATGATTAAACCGGCAGTTTAAAGAGGACTTACAAGAACATTATGAATTTTTAAAGGCCCTAATTTCTCCAATATTGACGAGCATTAACCATTATCTGGATAAATTGGGGCCAAGGGATAACTTCAGATCAGCAGACCTTCGGTTCGAATCAGACCAGGCAAGCCACGGAACAAAAGGAAATGGGTTCTTAATTTCTCCCGGTTAAAGGATTTGGGTAGCCTCGATGATAGGTAATTTGAGGGAGTGCACCTCCCCTTACAGATCGATCCTGAGCCTATGTGGAACTAAGATAAGTTTTTACCGGTGATTGTATCTCAAGCACAATTTCTCGGAGAGTTCGTATCTCCTCATATTCTTTTAATTCTTCTGAAGTCAGTCCAACATCAGGTTCTTTTGATAATTTGTCAAGCTCCTCAAATATTATAGAAAAGTTAGACTTCTTCCCTACCATGGTAAACCTCCCAAATCTGTCCGTGTCCGGGTCCAGTGTATGCAAAACCTTGATTTTTATATTTTGGAACTGACGAAGCCGTTATGAAAAATTTGTTAGACGCTATGCGCTCTCCGCTCTGCGCTATGCCCCGTTTGTTGGAAAATCAGCTTTCGTCTTTCACCATACACTCCAAAGCAGTGACATATTCCTCGGTCATGCAAGTAGGGATCCGGTGCTTCTGCAGGCATTCAAAACATTTCGTGGGTTCATAGAGAGGCGTGCTCACATATTTTTCGCCGCCGTCCGCCAAGAGGGTTACGATCACACCTTTCTTCAATTCCATGGCCTTCTGTAATGTTCCCCACATGGCTGCCCCAGAACTGATTCCACAAAAGATTCCCTCTCGGATGGTGAGGACCCTTGCCATCTCGAAGGCATCCTCATCTTTCACATTGATCTTTTCGTCCAACCGGCTTGGGTCGTAGATCTCCGGGACATACTGGGAGCTGAGGTTTTTTAGTCCCTGGATACTCGAATTTGGATAAGGCTCCACGCCAACAATTTTGATCTTGGGGTTATATTCTTTCAATCGTTTAGAAACCCCCATCAAGGTTCCGGTGGTTCCTATCCCCCCGACAAACATATTGACCTTTCCCCTGGTTGCCCTCCAGATCTCCTTACCCGTTGTCTCATAATGAGCAAGCACATTATACTTATTCTCAAATTGGAGAGGAATGTAATATTTAGGGTCCTTAGCCATCTCTTTAGCCAAATCAATCGCCCCATCCATTCCCCTGGAACCTTGGCTTAAAATGATTTTCGCTCCAAAGGCGGTGATGATCTTTCTTCTCTCTATGCTCATCGTCTCCGGCATCACCAATTCTAATCGATATCCTTTAACCGCACAGACCATCGCCAGGGCAATGCCGGTATTTCCGCTGGTAGGTTCGATGACGATCTTATCTTTCGTCAGGAAGCCTTCCTTCTCCCCATACTCAATCATGTATTTTGCAATCCGGTCTTTCACAGATCCCGCCGGATTATAACGCTCCAGTTTTGCATAAACCTTTACCTTTTTGTTAGGAACAATATGATTAATCCTTACTAAAGGTGTATCCCCTACTAAATCAACCATATCTTCAGCCACACGATGCATGGTTTCTCTTCTGCCTCCACTGAAATTTATTCACGTGCTGCAGTTATATGGTGTTGCAGTACTGCGGTTAAAACGGCAACACAGCAGCACTGCAATACAACAACCCTTCATCAAATTACAGGATGCTCAATATCTCCGCTCCATCGTCCGTGATGGCAATGGTATGCTCAAAATGGGCGGAGCGTTTTCCATCTGCCGTCACCACGGTCCAGCCGTCAGAAAGAACCCTGACTTCGTGGGTTCCTTCATTCACCATGGGCTCCAGAGCAAAGACCATGCCTTTCTCGAGTCTCGGCCCCTGGTGGGGTGCTCCAAAATTTGGAATCTGGGGCTCTTCATGGAGTTCTCTCCCAATTCCATGCCCTACGAAATCTCTTACCACGGAGAACCCATGGGATTCCACCCAGCTCTGAATGGCGTAGGAAATATCAAAAAGTCGATTCCCTGCCTTTGCTTTTTCAATGCCAATATAGAGCGCTTTCTTCGTTACCTCAAGAAGTCGCTTGGCTTCTGGATCTACCTCCCCGACAGGAAGAGTGATGGCGGCATCTCCAAAATAACCAATGTAATTGACCCCTACATCCAGGCTCACAATATCCCCTTCTTTCAATCGGCGTTGGCCGGGAATGCCGTGGACGACTTCATCATTAATAGAGATACAGAGGGTTGCGGGAAATCCCCTATAGCCTTTAAAGGCAGGGCGGGCTCCTTTTAAAAGGATGAATTCTTCGGCAACCTGATCCAACTCCCTTGTGGTGATCCCTGGTGCAATCATACCCCTCAATTTCTCAAAGACCTCTGCCACCATGGCATTGGATCTCTTCAATTGCTCAATCTCCCGCGGGGATTTGATAATCACCATAGCACTAATATGCATTTGAACCAAGGAATTGTCAATATTTAACAACCCGTTTTTTATTGACTTTTCAACAGCATTCAGTAATATTGTTCTATACGTCCTATGAGGAACCTGTGATGATTCCAAGATATACCCGACCAGAGATGGGAAAGATTTGGATGGATCAGAGAAAGTTTGAAACCTGGCTCCAAATTGAACTATTGGTCTGTGAGGCTCTTTCCCAATCAGGGGAGATCCCGGCAGAGGTTGTCCGAGAGATCAAAGAGAAAGCTTCTTTTGATGTCCACCGTATTGATGAAATAGAGAAGGTGACGAAACACGATGTCCTTGCCTTCCTGACCAATGTAGGGGAGTCTATCGGCCCCCTTTCGAGATATTTCCATTATGGTCTCACCTCTTCTGATATCCTCGACACCTCCCTCGCCCTTCTTTTAAAAGAGGCTTCTGAGCTCATCCTCCAAGACATTCACCGGCTCTTAGAGGTATTAAAGAAAAAGGCCTTCCAATACAAGGAAACTTTAATGATTGGCCGATCTCATGGCATCCATGCTGAACCCATTACTTTCGGCCTCAAAATGACCCTCTGGTATGATGAGATGAAAAGAAATCTTGTCCGCATGGAGAGGGCCAAAGAGGCTGTGAGTGTGGGAAAGATCTCAGGGGCTGTGGGAACATTTGCCCATATTCCTCCCTTTGTTGAGGAGTTTGTCTGTGGGCGATTGGGACTCAAACCAGCGCCCATCTCGACACAGATTGTTCAAAGGGATCACCATGCCGAATTCTTCACAACCCTGGCCATTATCGCTTCCTCGATAGAAAAATTCTCTGTCGAACTCAGGCACCTCCAACGAACCGAGGTCTTGGAAGCCGAGGAATTCTTTTCCAAGGGGCAAAAGGGTTCCTCTGCCATGCCACACAAGAGGAATCCCATCTCCTCAGAAAACCTCTCCGGTTTGGCACGCCTCGTACGATCTCACAGTTTGGCGGCTTTAGAAAACATTCCCCTTTGGCACGAGCGTGACATCAGCCATTCTTCAGTCGAAAGGGTGATCGCTCCAGATGCCACGATCTTAATCGACTACATGCTCAACCGCCTCACCTCCCTTGTTGAGAATCTCATCGTCTATCCGGAGAACATGAAGGCCAATTTTGAAAAATTGGGAGGCCTCGTTTTCTCGGAATCAATCCTTCTCCATCTGACCCAAAAAGGTCTCTCGAGGGAAGAGGCTTATGGGGTGGTTCAAAGGAATGCGATGAGGGTGTGGGAAAAGGGCGGCGATTTCAGAACCCTTCTCTCCCAAGACGAAACCATCAAGCACCTCTTGTCCCAGAAGGAACTGGATGCTCTCTTCGATGTCCGGACCCATCTGAGACACGTCGATGATATCTTCCGAAGAGTATTTGGAGATGCTTAAATGAAGAAAGATCAAAAACCTTCCTCTAACCTGAGAGACCTTCTCCGAATCAAAGAGCCTTCAGATCGAGGCGGGAAGAAACCCAACCTTAAAAAGACTCGCTTTACGATCTGGTATTTTGTCATCGCCTTTCTCATCATCCTGCTCATCCAGAATTACATCATGACAAGAAAGACCGAAGATGTGATTCCCTATAGTGAATTTAAGGAATCATTGAGGGCAGACAAAATCAAAGAACTGACCATCACTCCGGAGTTGATCAATGGGGAGAGGGAAGCTGAAAAAGGTCTCCGAGGATTCCAGACCGTTCGAGTGGAAGATCCGGACCTGGTAAAGGAATTGGAGGCTCATCATGTGAAATATACAGGGAAGGTTGATAGCAAATGGCTGACGAATATCGTCTCGTGGATTATTCCCCTCGTTTTTTTCTTTATATTATGGAGAATCCTCTTCTCCCGAATTGGAGCGGAGACGAGTGTGATGTCCTTTGGAAAAAGCCGGGCTAAAATCTATGCCGAGAAGGAGAAGAAGATCACCTTTGCCGATGTCGCCGGAATTGACGAGGCCAAAGAGGAATTGAAGGAGGTGGTGGAGTTTCTAAAAACTCCTGAAAAATTTCAACGCCTCGGCGGAAAGATCCCGAAAGGGGTTCTCTTGGTGGGAATGCCCGGAACAGGAAAAACCTTGCTCGCCCGGGCCGTGGCCGGAGAGGCAAATGTTCCCTTTTTCTCCATCAGCGGCTCTGATTTTGTGGAGATGTTTGTCGGGGTGGGAGCGGCGAGGGTCAGGGACCTCTTTGCCCAGGCTCAAAACCATGCCCCCTGTATCATCTTCATTGATGAACTGGATGCCCTGGGAAAGGCCCGCGGCGTCAATCCCATGGGCAGACATGATGAACAGGAGCAGACGCTCAACCAACTCTTATCGGAAATGGATGGTTTTGACCCCAACACGGGAGTCATCATCATGGCCGCCACCAACCGACCTGAAATTCTGGATCCTGCTCTTCTCAGACCAGGAAGGTTCGATCGTCATGTGGTCGTTGACCGACCCGATCTCGTCGGTCGAGAGGAGATTCTGAGGATCCATACCCGAAATATCAAACTATCTCCGGATGTCGACCTGAAGGTCATCGCTTCAAGAACTCCTGGATTCGTGGGGGCAGATCTTGCCAATATCGTGAACGAAGCTGCCCTGCTGGCTGCTCGGAAGAATAAGGAATCTGTAGAAATGGCTGATATCGAAGAGGCGATCGACCGCGTGGTCGCTGGATTGGAAAAGAAGAACCGACTGATGTCGAAGAAGGAGAAAGAGATCGTAGCCTTTCACGAATCCGGTCATGCCATTGTGGCCTCCCTCTTACCGAATGCCGATCCGGTTCGTCGTATCTCGATCATCCCGAGAGGAATCTCTGCATTGGGCTATACCCTTCAATTGCCTACAGAGGATCGTTATCTCATGACGAAAACAGAGCTCCTCGACCGCTTGGCCGTTTTGTTAGGGGGAAGGGTCGCTGAGGAAATCGTTTTCGGAGAGATCTCCACCGGCGCTCATAACGATCTCCAGCGGGCGACCGACATTGCCACCAGCATGGTAAAAACATTCGGAATGAGCGAGAAATTGGGTTATGTCACGTTTGAGAAGGAAAAGCAGCCTCTTTTTCTCCCCTCTTCACTTTTCCCCACCAGGGAATACAGTGAGGACACCGCCAGACAGATTGATGAGGAAGTAAAGAAGATTG
>CAZEKS010000023.1:0-13075 GCA_964512795.1 uncultured Syntrophaceae bacterium | reverse complement strand
GATTAAACGCCATACGAAGGTTCATTTTAAGTTTTCACTCACGCAGTGTGCCTGGCTGAACCAGATTTCGATCTGGTTCAGTCTTCTGAGCCGCTATGCCTTGAGGGGCGCCTCCTTTACAAGCGTCCTACAGTTGCGTCAGGCGATCGATGAGTTTATTTCCGTCCATAACGAAAAGGCCGCCCCGTTTGAATGGACCAAGCGTTATGTCAAATCAGTTCATCCTAAAAATAAGTACGCTTATTTATATAATTAGATACTAGTGTAGTGAATCTAACGCTTCTTTACATTAATTTCCTAGGCCGTCATTCCCGCGAAGGCGGGAATCCAGCGCAGAAACACTGAATTCCGGGTCAAGCCCGGAATGACAAATAAAGGAAAGACATTTCTGAATCACTACACTAGGTTAATAAGGGAATAGGTTAATGAGTTATTGAATGACCTAATAGCTCAATTACTTAATGACCCAATAACTTAATAGCCCATTAGCTTCTACTCACCTGGAGGAGAGATCGATGATTCCCTTTGTTATGGATGGTCAGCCTGTGGAAGGAAGAGAGGGCGGGAATGTTTTAGAAGCGGCCTTGGATGCGGGAATTGAAATTCCCCACCTTTGCTTCAACGAATCGGTGAAACCTTATGGTGCCTGTCGTCTCTGTCTCGTGGAGGTGGCGAGGAGAGGGAGGTCGAGGATGACCACTTCCTGCACCTATCCTGTGATGGAAGGCATTGAGGTGTTGACAAGAACGGAAAAAGTCCTTCGAGCCCGTCGAATGATCATCGAGCTTATTCTGGCGATGTGCCCGGGAGATAAACTCATTCAGGATATGGCAAAGGAAATGGGAGTCCATGAAGTTCGGTTCAAGAAGGAAGATAAAGACTGCATTCTCTGTGGCCTTTGTGGGAGGGTCTGTGACGAAGTCGTAGGAGCCAATGCCATCCAATTTGCTTTTCGGGGAGATCGAAGGGAGATGATTCCTCCCTTTCAAGGGGAGGCGATGAATTGCATTGCTTGCGGGGCCTGTGTGATCGTCTGTCCTGTGGATGTGATCCGGATGAAGGAGGAGGGGGATGAGCGTACGATTGTCCGGTGGAAGCGGACCTTGAAGATGAAGCAATGCAAGGTCTGCGGTAATTCTTTCGCCCCCTGGTTTCAGTTGGAAAAGTTTAAAGAGAAGGCCAAACTCCCAAAAGATTTTTTTGATGTCTGTTATACCTGCCGGACTTGACCCTGTGGAGTAGTGGACATAGGGTCTGTGAGGTCGACACGCATACTCCAGCATACTCCACGGGGTTGACATCCCTGAACAATTGAAGTATATTTTTATCAGGTTTTATAGGAGGTGACGGGTATGACCCTGGTGAAGTGGGAACCCTTCCGAGACCTGATGGCAATGCAAGACCGGATGACCCGGCTCATTGACGAAACCCTTTCCTGTATTTGGAAAGAGGATGTTGTCCATGGCGTTTGGTCTCCTCCTGTGGATATTTTGGAGAGAGGAAACGAAGTGGTTTTGAAAGTGGACCTTCCCGAAGTGACTCAAAATGAGATCGATATTAGAGTAGAAGAGGGCGCCCTGATCATTCAAGGAGAAAGAAAGTTTGTCAAGGAGTCCTCCGAAGAAAATTACATCCAGATTGAAAGACCTTATGGAACCTTTCGCCGGAAATTCAGTATTCCGAAAACGATCGATGAGGAGGGAGTAAAGGCTTCTTACAAAGACGGAGTGCTCCGGGTTGTCCTCCCCAGAAAACAAGAAATTCAACCCAAACAGATCGTGGTGGAATCCAAATAACGCGACCGTGTTTGCACGCCGTAGTGTCTATCTTCACCTACCTCTCCCCCAGAGCAGGTTCTTAGGTGGATGAGAACGCTTTGGACAAGACGTTTCAGCACGCAGGCGTGTCCGTGATCCGTGTTTGTAAAAGGGGGCCCGGTTTCAAGGGCCCCCTTTTTTATTTTCATTTCTTAGGGACCTTCTTCCAGTCTGCCAAAAATTTTTCGATGCCGATATCCGTCAGGGGATGGTGAACCAACTGCTCAATCACTTTATAGGGAATCGTCGCCACGTCCGCTCCGATGAGGGCTGCTTCCATGACATGAATAGGATGGCGGATGCTCGAGACGATCACTTTCGATCCAAATCCATAATTTTTTAAAATCGTAACGATTTGCCCCACCAGGTCCATTCCCGTCTGTGAAATGTCGTCTAATCTTCCGATGAAGGGGCTAACATAAGTCGTTCCAGCCTTGGCAGCGAGTAGGGCCTGGGTTGGAGAAAAGACGAGAGTCGTGTTCGTCTTAATCTCTTCCGCCACCAATACTTTGATCGCTTTTAAGCCCTCTGTCGTCATGGGGATTTTGACCACGATGTTTTCTCCCATCTCAGCAAGATTTCGGGCTTCTTCGATCATCCCTTCTGCCTTTAGACTTAAGACCTCCAAGCTGATGGGAAGTCCTTGGATGATTTCACAAATCTCTTTGATCAGAGGCGTAAAATCTCTGTTTTCCTTGGAGATCAGGGTGGAATTGGTGGTGACGCCGTCAATGACTCCCATCTCGTAAGCCTTCCGGATCTCGCTGGGATTGGCTGTGTCAATAAAGAATTTCATTCTGATCCTCCTCGTTAGATAAAAAATAGGTGGTAGGGAATTCCTCCCTACCACCTGCACGTCAATCTTTCACCCATAAACAGATCCATTTATGGAATGACTTTAAATTCCACTCTCCTGTTTTTGGCGCGCCCCTCTTTGGTCTTGTCGTCAGCAATGGGCTTTTTGCTTCCATAGCCCTTGACAATCATTCGATCGCCCGGAATGTTGAATTTATCTATTATATATTTCTTGGCACTTTCCGCCCTCTTTTCCGAAATCTTCTGGTTTGCCATTTCCGACCCTTGTGCGTCTGTATGGCCTCCAATTTCAACTTGGATATTCGGATTCTCCTTCAGAATCATCCCATTTTGATCTAAGGCTTTAGCAGCTACAGGATCGATGTTCGTCTTATTTTCATTAAAATAGACGTTTTCAAATACCGGAGCCGGCTTTGGTGGTGGTGGCGGTGCCGGTCTGGGTGGTTCAGTTGGTGGCGGCGGCGCTGGAGCGGGTGGCGGTGCCGGTGCCGGTGCCGGTGCCGGTGGCGGTGGTTCCGGTTTATCGCAAGGCGTAAGGCTGAGGGCTTCTAATGACTTCTCCTTGACAATTTTTGCGTGTTTCTCCAGATCCTCCATCTCTCTCCAATAATATTTCATTTCATGATCGGCCAAGGCAAGATAAGCCTCTGCCGTTCCATATTGACAAGGTGCACATTTCTTTGCGCCAGCAATGGTGGCCCGCTGGAAAGCATCTCTTGCATCGTTATAGATCATTACCGTCCCTTTGGGTGTACATCCTGAGGCAATCATTGCTCCAAGGATGAGTAGTAATAAGATCGTCCATTTCCTGTTCATATTCATAATTCACCCCCTCTCTTCATTTATAGGCTATTTTTTCTTGATTTCAGCTAATCCAGCTTCAGCAGCGGATTTGGAGCGTTCTGCAAATCCTTTGGCTGGTCCATAATCTCCCTGGCTAAATTCAATTTTGGAAGTTTCTAAAAACTTCTCAGCACTGCAATATTCATAAGGAGTCTGCTTCTCCCCTCCCGATCCCTTCAGCTCGGAAAGCGACTTCTCAGCGTTCGCGATCTCCTTCTTGGCGCTGAAATAATAACACCCAGAAAGAGTGAAAATAAAGAGCACAATAATGCACAAAAAAATCCCTTTCCTTTTACTCATATCTTCACCCCCTTTCAAGTTTTATAATACAAACTTTCCTTACTTTTTATATGGTATCGAACATGGCTGAGTTTGTCAAGAATATTTTAATTTTTTTATGAGGTTTGCTGCTAACAGATAAAAGTTATCCTAACGGGTCTGAGATATAAATAAGGTCAACCCTGTATTTGGGGAGAAAAAAGACTGTATTTTTGGTCTAAATCTCCGTCCTTGAGCTTTTGGTTCCTTTTAAGACTTCTTTTTTTCAAGGAATTTTCTCAGGCATTCCTTATTACAAAAATAGTAATCTCTTCCTTCTACTTTTTTCCGAACGGCAGTTCGCTTTGGGATGTAGGTTTGGCAATAGGGATCTTGAACAAGCTCTTCCGGCCCAGCCCCCCTGTTCAATTTTTTCCTCTGCACAAGCACGTCTTTAATAAGGTAGTGAAGAACCGTGTAAAGGAGAAGAAGAAACAGGACAAATAAAATCAGACGAGACATGATTTACTTTCTTTGATTGAAAATTGCAGATTTCAAATTTCTAATTGAAAAATCTGAATTCTTAAATCTGAAATCTAAAATTGGAAATTAAAGTTTTTCTACCCCCTGATCTTCCTCGAAGTTGTTTAAAAGCTCCTGGATGGTTTTTTTTAGAACAGGGTGGATGAAATTTCGATCGATTTCAGTCAAAGGGATTAGAACAAATTGACGATCTTGGATAAGTGGATGGGGGATTTGGAGTTCCTCGGTGTGAATTTCAACTTCATCGAAGAAGAGGATATCCAGATCGATCGTTCGGGGTCCCCATCGAAATGCTTTTGTGCGACCCAGCCGGGATTCGATGGCCTTCAATGTCCGGAAGAGTTCAGGGGCTTCCAAATCCGTCTCAATTTTTATTACCCCGTTCACAAACCAATCCTGAGAGGTGTAGCCAATGGGTTGCGTTTTGAAGAGGGAAGATTTTGCTAAGAGTTTGTGACAGTCTATTTTTAAAATCTCTGAAATAGCTTTTTCGCAATGCTTTAACTTGTCGCCAAGGTTAGAACCAATTCCAATGTAGACAATATGTCCCATTCTGATCAGAGGTGAGGAGCACTCGACTTTTCACCCTCTACTTTTAAAAGTCCCTTTTTAGGATAAGCATGGAATGTGGGTGACGAGAATTTTCCGGAAAAAAGGCCTGTATTTCAGGCTATGCTGCGGGGTTCACTTTTTTTCAGAAATCTCTTCGGGCTTTTTGGGAGTGACGTCGATCTCTTCGTCTTTAGTCGACTTTTTAAAGTTTCGGATCCCTTTTCCAAGTCCTTCACCAATCTGAGGGAGTTTTCCAGCACCGAAAATGATCAAAATGATGACCAAGATGACTATCAACTCCGGCATTCCTATTCCAAACATTTTTTTCTCCTTTTTAGATTAGGATACTTGATTTCGGGTCATTATACCAGGCACAAGTTTAGTTCCATCTATTATCATAGATTGCAAAAGGCAGACTGAACAGATTTTCATCTTTTACGCTACGCGCTGTGCTTTTTGCCCTTTGCTTTCTGAATTGGCGGAAGTGCATGGGAATCGAACCCACCACGGACATCTCTGCCCGTCACTGGATTTGAAGTCCAGGAGGCCCACCAGAACCTATCCACTTCCAAACTATAACCTAAGGGATTTTCTTTTTAAAGTCAAGGTAGTTGAATTTATTATCATTCATAAATAGGGATTGCAATTTTGTCATATCACCAAACAAAAATGAACACATACACTTCTTTTTTGAGACAGGATAGCGCCATATTTTACATTAATTATCACAATTAGATATCAATAATATTGAGAGCCACCTATAATTTACATAAACTTCGGCATATTTCTTGAATCAAATAATATCTTTAGAGATTTTTTCCCTCGTACTTTTAATTGATTTCAAAATCCACAAGATAAAGGAAAGGGGTTTTTATAAAAACAAAAAGGAGGTAAAGTATGAAAAGATTAATCGGCATATGGATTTTTTTCTCTGTTGTCATGGCCATGGGTTGTGCCCATCACACTCCGGTTGCCTATTCACCTAATAAAAACTGCAAGCTCGTTAGTTTTAAGCCTGGTTCAGAGCCAGAGGGGTTTAATGGGATCAAATGGGAGACAAAGTTATCAACTCTTGAAGGGATGAAACTTCACAGAAAAGACGCAAGTTATGGGGGGATGGAGTTTTATATAAGAGAAGGGGATACGTTCAAATTAGGAAATGGAAAACTTACACCCATTCAATATGGTTTTTGGAGAGAAAAATTCTATATTGGGATCGTTACTACACAAAGTCTTGCTGATTGGAATGCTCTTAAAGAAGTCATATTTAATAAATATGGGGAGGGAGCAAAACCATTCATTAACAAAGAGGAGTATTTATGGGTTGGTAAAAAAACAGTAATGGCGCTGCGATATACCGATTTTTTAAAGGAAGGCATCTTCTACATAAAGTCTGATTCGATGGAGAAGCAAATAGAAGGTTATCGTGCAGAGGTAAAATAATAATGTAGGGAAAGCCTGCGAGGCTCGACTGCTTTTTTGCTTACGCACATTTTCACGAGTAATCGTTACCTCTCTTTGAATCATCTGAGAGATAAGAGGAGTAGATACTATGATAGATTGTTAGCCCCATTTATAATGTCTCTATCCAAAACTTATAAAAAGGAGGCTAAAAAAAAGAGGAAGGAATATCAAAGCTGTAATGTTTTAGCAAGTGGCAAGGAGAACGGGACCCGAAATCCTTAAGGTTTTTTCTCGGGAATGGTGGCCCTTGATGATTTCAATACAAGACGGGGAAGTTCCCAATTCCTTGGCTAAGAATCGAACGAGAGCCTCGTTCGCCTTTCCCTCGACGGGTGGAGCAGTTATCCTCACTTTGATCCCATCCCGATAGGGGCCAACAATTTCATTTTTTGAGGATTTGGGTTGAAGGTAGACCTTAAGTAGAATATCTTTCATTGTTACTTAATAGAAGCACCAAATCCCAAGCACCTGCCTCCGCCGGAGCGGCTTCGCGCAGGCAGGCCAAATTTCAAATAATTTCCAATCACCTAAACTCGAAACAAAATCTGTTTGGTCATTCGGAATTGGAGTTTGGAATTTATTTGGGATTTGTAATTTGGGATTTGGCATTTGATTTATATGATTCCAATAAACGAAAGTTGTCTCCCAGCTCGGCCTTCTTTCCGGTAGGAAAAGAAAAGGTCATTATGGCAATGGGTGCAGAGATTGATCCAGGAAATTTGCTCTTCCTTGATCCCCTCTCCCTTCATCTGAGCGATGTTGATCTGAGCCAGATCCACCATCCACTTTCCCACACCTTTTAACGTTGAATAGGGTTCCCACTCCGGATGAAAGACCTTCTCATCAATTTCATAACAACAGGGCCCAATAGAAGGACCCAGAGTGATGACGAAGTCTTTTGATGAGCAAGCAAACTTCTCCTCCATCTTTTTTAAAACCTTTTTTGTTATGTCTAGGGCTGTTCCCTGCCTTCCAGCATGGATTGCAGCAATCACTTTCCTTTTTTGATCAACGACAAAGATCGGAAGGCAATCCGCGGTGAGGATGCACAGAAATGTATCCGGAGAATTCGTAATCAGAGCATCGTATTCTAAAATTGACGGAAGGGTAATGGCCGGTTTTCCCAGGAGAAGGATCTGGTCCTGGTGCATTTGATCGAGAAGAACCAAACGGCTCGGATCAAATCCAAAGGCTTTTGCAATTACTTTCTTATTCTTGGAGACAAATTCTTTCTGATCACCGTTCTTATCGCTCAGATTAAGCGAATCATAGGGGGGAAGACTCCCTCCTCCCTGGCGGGTTAGAAAAGCGTGTTGGACCCATCCGAGTTTTGCCAATTCAGGGATTTCGAAGTAGCGAAGGCCATTCTTTATTTTCAGAGCAGATCGGCTTAAAATATTCATACAGCCACTTAGAAAAAAATAAGTTTTTGGTTTAAGGGTTAAAGTTAGGATGCCTGTAGCGGAAAAAGATCGGATATCGTTGTTGAAGCTCGTATCGAATCTCGTTTTTGGACACTGGATACTCGAGCTTCTTGCTTCGATACGAGCATCGTCTCCGTTAAACAATATTCCCTTTGTCCTTAAGTCAAACAGGCTTCCTGATTATTTGGCCTTTGACCTCAACCACTCCAGCGCTTCTTTCATATCTTGAGGGATGGGTGAAATAAACTGGACCCTTTTTCCTGTTCGAGGGTGGGTGAATTCCAATCGTTGGGCATGAAGGGCCTGGCGATTCATTCTCTTCACACACTCTTTCAATACAGGACCATGGATCGTCCCAGGTCTTCCTTTTCTTCCGTATAAAGGATCTCCCAAAACGGGATGGCCAATGGAGGAGAGATGCACCCGGATCTGATGCGTTCGACCGGTCTGAGGAAAGATCTCAAGGAGAGTGCAGCCATCAAATTCCTCAACCTTCTTCCAACGGGTGATCGCCTCCCTTCCTCTTTTCGTCCGGGTGGACATCCGTTTCCTCTCACTTGGGTGTCTTCCGATGGCTGAATCGATTAAGCCCTCATCCTGGCTGAATCTTCCATAGACAATGGCCGAATAGACCTTTTTTACAGTCCGGTTTTTAAACTGTTTGGTTAAATGCTGAAAAGCCTCGTCATCTTTAGCAACGACCATCACGCCGGAAGTATCCTTATCCAATCGGTGCACAATGCCTGGCCTCAAGACGCCATTAATCCCGGCGAGATCTTTACAATGATAAAGAAGGGCATTGACCAATGTGCCGGAAGGATTTCCATAAGCAGGATGAACGACCATTCCGGAAGGCTTGTCAATGACGATGATGGACGGGTCCTCATACAGGATGGCCAGGGGAAGGGGTTCTGGTTGGAGAGAAAACGATTCAGGCAGGGGGACATTTCCTGAGATCATATCGCCTGCTTTTAGATGTGCACTGGGTTTGGTCGGTTTTTGGTTTAAAAGGATATGATGTTTCTGAATCAAATTCTTTGCGTGAGAACGGGAGAGGTTGAGATCGGTTTCCGAGAGAAACTGATCAAGACGCTTTCCTTGATCCTTCTTCATTACTTGAATGGAAAAGTATTTGCCCGATTCATTTTCTGTGGACAAATTTCTCATGATGGTTACATCATCCACAAATAAGAGAATTAACCTATTTCCCCCTATCCCTTGACGGGAGAGGGTTGGCCCTGAACCATGTTAGGTTCAGGACAGTCATGCACCCTATGTGGTGCATGGGGTGAGGGTGAACATGAGTTTTTCCCCCTCCCCTCCATCCCCTCCCAGTCCGTACACCGCCAGGGGAGGGGAGGTTCTTTAGTAATTTGGATTTGATAATTAGAATTTATTTGGGATTTGTAATTTGTAATGTGGAATTTAAAGCAGGTCATTTCGCCATTATTCTTAGTTTTTGTTCATCTGCCTTAGCGCCTTCTCAATTCCGGCGGCCAAAAGCGGGATCTCTTCATCGAAGATGGTTCTCATATCCAGGATCAATTCTTCTTTGCTGATTCGAGAAATAATGGGAGGATCAGCCTTCCTTAAATTGACTTCGAGGCTGTTAAGGGAAACCTCGAGAGGTTTAATGGCAACGACTACGGTCGGAAGTTCCTGAAGAGGGAGGGCCCCACCACCCACCTGAGAGATATCTTCTTTCAGAGTGAAGGTCATCTTTTTATTCGTCATCCCTGATAATCTCTTGAGCAGACGTTTCCCTCTCCTTTTTAACCTCCCTATATCCAAACTCAACATCCGAAGGGTCGGAATCTCTTCCATGGCCCTCTTCTCATCGAGGTAGAGGAGAAGGGTTGATTCGAGAGCAGCCAGGGTGAGCTTGTCGATGCGAAGGGCACGGGTCAAGGGATTGATCTTGAAGAGGTCCAGAAATTTTTTCTTCCCCAAAATGATTCCTGCCTGTGGGCCTCCAAGGAGCTTATCCCCGCTCATGGTGATTGCATCCACACCCGTTTTGATCGTCTCCTGGACAGTAGGCTCCTTCTCCAATCCGTACCGGGTGAGGTCTATCAGACAGCCGCTTCCTAAATCATCCACGACAGGAAGTTGATGTTCCCTCCCTAATTGCACCAGATCTTGCAGAGAGACCTCGGAGGCGAACCCCAAAACTCTGAAATTACTGGTATGAACCTTCAGAAGCAGAGCCGTATGAGGGCCAATGGCCCTTTGGTAATCGTTGAAGTGGGTACGATTGGTCGTCCCGATTTCCCTGAGCAAGGCCCCGCTTCGTTTCATCACATCGGGGATTCGAAAAGCTCCCCCGATTTCGACCAGTTCCCCTCTCGAGACGATCACCTCCTTGCCCTCTGCAAGAGTATTCAAGACAAGCAAGACAGCCCCGGCGTTATTGTTCACCACCAAGGCTGATTCTGCTCCTGAGAGGCGGCAGAGAATCTCCTCCACATGGACGTATCGACTCCCCCGTTCGCCTCGATCCAGATCATATTCCAAGTTGGAATAGGTTTTGGAGACCTCAATGAGGTGCTCAATTGCAGAAGGATGCAGCGGAGCCCTTCCCAAATTAGTGTGGATCACCACTCCGGTTGCGTTGATTACCCGACGGAGCCGAGGCTGAATTTGCAGGTCAATCTCTTTTTGGAAAAGGGGATAGAGGTTTTCGAAAGAGAAGAGGGCATCTCCTAATGGAGGAAGCTCTTCTCTGTGGAGGATTTCTTCACGCAGTCGCCCCAATCCCTCCCGGATGGCATCCACCACGACATTACGGGGATGAACCTTTAAGAGATCAATGATCTCAGGTCTTGAAAGGATGTCATCCACGCTGGGAATCTTACGGAGAACCTGTTGACGAAGGGACGGAGACATTGGGTTTCTTCCTTGCCAGGAGTGTTTTAAGAATCTTGAAAAAGTTCATTCGAATGAATCGAGTAGGCCATTCCAGTTCTTTTTTCTCACAGATCGTAGACATGCTATAGTGCTGAAGGGCGAGACGACCACCTGAAAGGGACTCCAAGGCAGCCTCCCTCTCTATGCCATTTGGAATGGTCATGATCCGGTCGATCTCCTTCATCATCCGGACTGCCCCCTCGAGTCGCACCTCAACCGATTCTGATGTCTTCGGATCGATCAGACCGAATTCGGCCTTCAAACGATTGAGCCTCTTCCCGGCTTCATAGGTGCTGTAAACGATCTCATCCCGATTCATCCATTCCGTTTCGTAGTTGAGGATATATTTCCAGCTTGGGGCTAATAAGGCTTGGCGATGTTCTTCCACTGTCCGACAAAGCAAACGATATCCATATTTCTCGGGCGCTTCAAAGACAACGCTCCCGGGATCCAGGAAAGGAGCCAGGGGAGAGATGAAGGGGGAGAGTTTTTTGTAGGAACGAAATCGTTCCAGCAGAAAACGGCAATAATCCACCGTCTCCAGAACGGATTGATAAGTCTGTTTTGGAAGACCGGTCATGAAGAAGAGATCGATCCGTTTTGAGCCGAGATCAATGGCATCTCCGAGCATCCTTTCCAGCGATTCATTGTTGTAGGGCCTTCCAAAAGCCCCTCGGACCTCTTCGTCGTGAGACTCAGGCGAGATTTCGATATTGAAGTTCGAAATAGAGGTGGCAATCCTTTCTAATTGAGATCTGGAGGGAGGAACAAAAAATTCAAAAGCGATATGGTTAGTGATCGGCCTCTTCTTCATCTCCTGAAGAAAGGCGAAACCATATTCTTCTCCGGCTTGAAAGATATCGCCGATAATCATCACCGGGGCATGGAGGTGATCTGAGATATTGAAGATATCCTGTGCCAATAATTTGGGATTCCGATAGGCTGGTTTCCTCCGGTTAGCCATCGTTCGGAAGGTCTGTACGGAGCCTCCACAAGTTTTACAAGAGTAGATGCATCCACGGCAGGTGAAAACGGCTGTTACCGGATAAGAATACCAATCAATAAAAGGCTGGTAGCCTGTGGGGTCAACATACCTGACCACCTTCTTCATGATGTGCCGGTAGTCGATCGTAATCTCGTCAAGGTTCTCCGGCACATGGGTGAGGGGATTGGCCCGAATTCCATTCTTCTCATCCCGATAGGTGAGGTTAGGAACATTTTTGAAATCCCCCCCTTTTTTGATCGTTTGGAGGAACTGGAGCAGCGGCTTCTCTGTGGAATCTCCTCTCATCACAAAATCGATAAAAGGATATAGACTGAGAATCTCCTCATGATAATAGGTGGCGGAAAGCCCGCCCAGGATAACAGGGATGTCGGGATGCAATCGTTTAATGATCTCGGCCAGGGCCAATGCTCCCTGGACATGGGCCATCCAATGGAGATCGATCCCGAAGGCCACGGGCTTGTTTTTTTGGATGAGCCGCTCCACATCAAATCGTTCATCTTTAAGCATCTTCATCGCCACATTGATGATCCTCACCTTGAGGCCGTGGCGCTCCAAATATTCTGAGAGGCTGGTAAACCCGATGGGATACATTTCAAAGATAGGCGTGGAGGGGACGACATCGCTGATCGGACCATGAATACCGGGTCGCTTTCTAAAGTCGTAAAGGGTTGGAGGATGCAGAAGAATTAGGTCGATGTTTGCCATCTTTATTAATTATTTCGGAGAGACAGGATTTTCTGTGGTTTGCGTTTTTGCCTTATAAGCTTCAATCATCTTTTTAATATCAGGATCCTCTTTCATCTGTTCATGTAGTGAAATGATGTGATTCGTAAATTGGTTCCCCTGTAATTGTTTCAGGGTTCGTTCGGTCTCCTCTTTGGCTCTTTGCAATCGGGCCTTTTCAGCCTCCGGAGTTTCCTTGGAGGTCAATCGTTGGTTGATATGGTTGAGGGCCTTCTCCAAAGATATCTTCTTTGCCGAATTGTAAAAGACGGGTCCGCGGTTGTAGAAGACGAGATCGAGTTTTCCTCCAAACATCCCTCGAGAACCGGTCTGAAGAATGATGGTGTTAGCAGGTGGAGGATACGTGACGTTGATCCCGGTATGGCTGCCCACAATAATATTGATTCCTTGTAAAGTCCGGGCCAACTCCATATCTTTCCCATAGCCCAGATGGCTCAAAAGGACGATCAAATCGGTCTTGAGTTTTAATTCTTTGACCATGGCCTGTGCTGTCTCGACCGGTGGCTGAATGCTCAATCCCTTTCTCCTGGGATCGGAAGGATTTGTAAAAAAATCGGGCGAAAGAAGGCTAAACATGCCAATTCGGAGACCTTTGACTTCCTTTATTACAGATGATTGGAAAAGAATTTTTCCTGATGCCTCATCGAGGAGATTGGAAGAAAGAAATGGGAAGTTGGCCTTCTTCGAAATCTCCAATAGAA
>CAZEKS010000022.1:0-13130 GCA_964512795.1 uncultured Syntrophaceae bacterium | reverse complement strand
ATCAGGTGCCCGGCGGAATGATGACGAACTTGACACGCCAGCTCAGGGAGGTGGGCATGGAACACCGCTTAAACGAGATCCTGGAGGAAGTCGTTCTGGTCCGCAAGGAGTTCGGGTATCCCGTGATGGCAACCCCCTATTCACAGATCGTAGGGGCCCAGGCTGTGGAAAACATCGTCTCGGGTGAGCGGTACAAACAGATACCAGATGAGGCCATCAAGTACGTTCTGGGATATTATGGAGAGCCGGCTGCTCCTATCGACCAGAACGTCATGGATAAAGTAATGAGCTCACCCAGGGCCAAGCAATTTATTAATTGGAAGCCCGATGGATACGATAAATCCATTGAAGAGTTCCGTCGCGAGATCGGCCTCGAACTTTCCGATGACGAACTCCTGCTCAAGATCCTGATTCCAGGAAAACCCGTGAAGAGCGGCGAGCCTAAGAAGACGGCAACTCCGCCTGTGATCAAAGCGACGGTACCCGTTAGCGCACCTATCGAATTCCCAACGGAATTTACCGTAGATGTGGATGGGGAAGTATTCAACGTTAAGATCTCGCCCGTGTGGGATGGGGCTGGAAAAGCCGAAAGGACCATAAAGGCAGAGAGACCGGAGACAGCGAAGAGGCCAAAGGAATTACCCTCGGGGGCTGTGCTTTGCGGAATGGCAGGGTTGATACTTTCGATTGAAGCAAAGGTGGGCGCTCGTGTCAATGCAGGTGAGCTGGTCGCAGTTATCGAGGCAATGAAAATGAGGAGACATGTCAACTCACCCTGTAGCGGAGTGGTAAAAGAGATTTGGGCTCGTGAAGGTGAGATGGTCGACCCTGAAGATGTCTTGATGGTGGTGGAATAACAGGCTGCTGAAAAACGCTCATCTTCATCGTTGCCCTCATCCTTTGTCGTTGCGGCGTACACACAAGTACGCCTCTCTCCTCAGGATTTCAGGCGCCTTGAATCTGAGCATTTTTGAGCAACCTGACAAAAATGACTTTTCCAGTGAATAGATGATGGTCAAAAAGATTCTCATCGCCAATCGCGGTGAGATAGCCATTCGGGTCATGCGAGCGTGCCGGGAGATGGGGATTGCTTCTGTTGCCGTCTATTCTGAAGCGGACAAGGAGGCATTATTTACCAAATATGCTGATGAGGCCTACTGCATCGGTCCTCCTCCGGCCACGGCGAGCTATCTCAACATCCAAAAGATGATTGAAGTAGCAAAGGAAAGCGGTGCCGAAGCGATCCATCCTGGTTATGGCTTCCTTGCTGAGAATCCAAAATTTGCCCGCGCCTGTGAAGAAGAGGGCATAAAGTTCATCGGGCCATCCAGTAGGGTGCTCGAGCTCATGGGTGATAAAGTAGCTGCGCGTCGTGAGATGAAAAAGGCCGGTGTCCCTGTGGTGCCAGGCACGGATGAATGCGTGGTGGAATTTGGGCAAGCGAGGGATATCGCCAATGAGATTGGATATCCGGTGATCATCAAGCCCTCCGGCGGTGGAGGGGGAATCGGGATGACCATTGTCGCGAACGAAGGGGAATTGGCGAAGGCGCTGGAATCCACGCAGGCGATTGCGACGACCACCTTCGGTCTTTGTGATGTCTACATTGAAAAATACTTATCCAATCCCCGCCACATAGAGTTTCAGATATTGGGAGACTCAAAGGGAAATGCCATCCACTTAGGGGAACGGGAGTGTTCGATCCAACGAAGACATCAAAAGTTGATTGAGGAATCTCCATCGACGGCAGTGACTCCCGCAATGCGCGCCAAGATGGGAGAGATAGCGGCGAATGCCGCCAGATTTGTGGGCTATGAGGGAGCAGGGACGATGGAATTCCTTTTCTCTGATGGAAGATTCTATTTCCTCGAGGTGAACGCCCGAGTCCAAGTCGAGCACCCAGTGACAGAGATGGTGACAGGGGTGGACATTGTTAAAGAGCAGATAAGGATCGCATCGGGACTCCCTCTTGGTATTAAGCAAGAGGCTATTCGGATGAATGGGAGCGCAATTGAATGTCGTATCAATGCCGAGGATCCTTTGAATGACTTCGTCCCCACGCCCGGCAAGATCAAGAGCTACCATTCTCCTGGAGGGACTGGAATTCGGGTGGATAGCGGAGTCTATACCTCATACACGATACCACCCTTCTATGATCCAATGATATCAAAGCTCATCGTGTGGGGGAAGGACCGGAATGAGGCGATCACGAGAATGCGGCGGGCCCTCTACGAATACATCATCGTCGGGATTAAAAACAATATTCCATTCCATAAGGCGGTCATGGAAAATTTGCGCTTTGTCAAAGGTGAACTGGGAACCCACTTTATCGATCAAGAGATTACCCTGATGGAGGATATGAAGAGAATTATGGAGCGAGAGAAATCGTTAGAAGAAAAGCTATCCCATCTATTTGGGGAAAAAAGGAAAATCGCCGCAATTGCTGCTGTAGCGGCCATAACCCAGATGCATCGTCGCGCTCAGACAAAGCAATAGAATGGGCAAAATCATTAGAGAGCTCGGATATCGAATTTAATTGGGGGAATGGGGATTTGGGGTAATAGGGAGAATTTCTTTCTAAAACCCCCCCACCCTATCTCCCTAATTCCCCATCGGTTTCATAAAGAAACCAGCATCTGCATCTCGGATATTGCCGTCATGGAGAGGAGGTTAATGATGGTTGGTATTACATCAATAGGAGCCTATATCCCTATGTACAGGCTTAATCGTGAAGAGATAGGCAGATTGTGGCGAACAAGGGGAATCGGAGGGGAAAAAGCGGTAGCCGGCTATGACGAGGACACGGTAACAATGGCTGTAGCCGCGGCCCAGGATTGCATGAAACGGAGTGATAAGAAGGTGAAGGGCCTTTATTTTGCCAGTACTACTGCTCCCTACAAAGAGAAACAGAACGCGGCTATAATAGCGAGTGTGGTTGACCTTGACAGGAGATGTACCACGGCGGACTTTACTAATTCGCTGAGGGCCGGAACGACTGCCCTGAAATCGGCCCTGGATGCGGTGAAGAGCGGATCAGCCGACCAGGTAGTGGTCACCGCGTCGGACTGCCGGACTGGAGCCCCGAGAGGGAGGTTTGAACAGCTTCTTGGGGACGGGGCTGCCGCCCTCGCCATAGGGTCAAGCGAGGTCATTGCGGACATTGGAGGTAGCTATTCCATCTTTAATGAGTTTACCGATGTGTGGAGAACAGAGGGCGACAGCTTTGTCAGATCCGGAGAAGGGCGGTTTACCGACGACGTAGGCTATATGCCCACCATGCAGGAAGCTATTTCAGAACTGATGAAGGAATATTCGCTCAGCCCGCGGGATTTCTCCAAAATCGTGTTCTCAGCATCCGACGACAGACAGCATGCCGATCTCGCCAAAAAGCTTGGCTTCGAAGCATCCCAGGTCCAGGACCCTCTCTTTTCCCAGATTGGTAATACAGGGACAGCTGGAGCACTCATCATGCTGATAGCGGCTCTGGAGGAGGCAAACCCGGGAGACAGGATTCTGTTTGCAAACTACGGCGACGGCTCCGATGCCTTCATACTTCGTGCCACTAAAGCCATAGCCGGAATTCATACCAAACCGATGATGGAAGACAGGTTAGCAAGAAAGAGATCTGTAGATTACGGGACCTATCTCAACTGGCGTGATCTTGTACCATTTGAGGCATCAAGCCTTCCCGAACGCGGTGAACCTTCACTCGCCAGCCGATGGAGGGAACGGAGGGTCATTTCACCTTTGTTCGGTGTAAAATGCAGAAAATGCGGAACTCCACAAATACACCCGATCGGACAAACCGTAAGAGTCTGTGTCGTATGCCAGTCGAAAGATGAGTTCGATGACTATAGGTTTTCCGACAAAACAGGCAAACTCTTCACCTATGCTGTAGATCACCTACAGCTCACAAAAAACCCTCCCGGCCTCAATGGCGTTGTAGATTTTGATGGTGGTGGCAGGTTGATCTGTGAACTGACCGACTACGACCTTGACCAGGTAAAAATAGGTATGCCGGTAGAGATGACGTTCAGAAAATTGTTTCAGGGTAAAGGGATAGTCAATTATTTCTGGAAAGCAAAGCCTGTCATGAAATAGGGCCACGGATGTACAGGACTGTGACTCGGACAGTAAGACTATAGACCTTAGACATTAGACTGAAGAAGGGAAATGGCCAAATATTACATAGGGGAGAAAAGAGCAATAGAGAAATAAGGAGTCGGGGTGAAAAATCTCCGCAACTCCAAAAATCCCTATCCCGCTATCTGAAGTAAAATAGGGTTAATTTCCTATATTAGAAAAGTCCGGTGTCTAATGTCTGAAGTCCGGTGTCTGAATTGCATATACAGGAGAAACGTATGGAAAGCATCAGAGACAAAGTCGCCATAGTGGGCATGGGCTGCACGAAGTTCGGCGAACGATGGGAGATGGGTGTGGAGGATCTTCTTGTTGAAGCGGCCTACGAGGCATTCGAGGATGCAGGCATCCAACCCAAGGATATCCAGGCCGCCTGGCTAGGCACTGTCTTTTCGGGCGTCACCGCAATCACCTTGTCCCCGCTCGGACTCCAGTACATTCCAATGACCCGGGTGGAAAACATGTGTGCGACCGGCTCTGAAGCGGTGCGGGCGGCAAGCTATGCGGTCGCGGCAGGGGCCTGCGACATCGCATTGGCCATCGGTGTGGAGAAGCTCAAGGATTCGGGGCAGACCGGGGTGAAAGGCCCGGCCATTGTAGGGGATAATCCAGACGGGAGCTCGGGGATAGGCTCCGGTTTTAGCGCCCCCGCCTCCTTCGCTTACCTCGGGACAAGGTACTTTCATCAGTATGGGCTGGAGCCTGACTATGGAAAGCGTCTCCTTGCCGAGATTGCGGTGAAGAACCATTACAACGGCAGTTTAAACCCCAAGGCGCACTTCCAAAATAGGTTGACCGTGGAGCAGGTTATGCGAGCGCCCATCGTCGCCTGGCCGCTCGGCCTCTATGACTGCTGCGGTGTGAGTGATGGGGCAGCTGCAGCGATCGTGGTCCGGGCTAATATGGCAAAGAACTTCAGGGCTGATCCAATCTACATCAAGGCACTCGCCATTACCGTCGGGGCTCGCCAGGGATGTATGAGGCAGGACTTCGATTATGTGCACATAGAGGAGAATGTCATCGCCTCTCGGATGGCCTACGACCAGGCAGGGATAAAAAACCCTCGGAAGGAGTTAAGCCTTGCCGAGGTGCACGACTGCTTCACCTGTCATGAGCTCATCCTGTATGAGGACTTAGGGCTTAGCCCCAGAGGGGGGGCAAAGGACGACATCGAGGCAGGGACCTTCAAGCTGACAGGGGAGCTGCCGGTCAATACCGACGGGGGCCTGAAGTGCTTCGGCCATCCCCTCGGCGCCAGCGGCCTCCGGATGATGTACGAGGTTTACAAACAGCTCCAAGGCAAGGCAGGTCCGCGGCAGGTGAAAAATCCGAGACTCGGGTTGACCCACAACCTCGGCGGAAATGCAGGAATGGGCATTGCCAGTTGCGTCGTGCTGGGAAACGAAAAGAATTGTTAAATATCAATGCAAATTGCAAAATTAACCACGCCTTGGCGTGGCAAAATTAGCAATGCATTTAATTGCTAATTGATCATTTTGCGATGATCTGTCAAGTAGAAGGGGGTTAAGAATGGTGAAAGTGGCTGTACCGCGGGTTTTAGGAGAACTCATCGAGGACAGGGTAAAGAGAAACGGGGATAAAATCTTTCTCCGTTTTAAAGATCAGAATTTCAGCTATAGAGAAATAGATCGCTTGTCAAACCGCTGCGCTCACGCCTTCCAGAACTTGGGGATAAGGAAAGGGGATAAGGTCAGCATCATGCTTCCTAACCGTCCGGAGTATCTTTATATCTGGTTCGGCCTTGCAAAAATTGGCGCAGTGGAGGTTCCGGTCAATACCTCTTACAAAGGCGAGTTCCTGCGCCATATTGTCGACCAATCCGATTCAAGGGTTTTCGTGGTTGCAGAGGAATTTCTGGACCGTCTCAAATTGATCGAGAATAGTCTGAACAAGCTGGAGAAGGTGGTGGTCCTTGGAGACCTTCAACAGCAAAGAATAGGTGAACTCAAGATCCCTCTGATGGGCTGGGACGAGTTTTTCAACAGCTCCGAAGCTCCTGTCGATGTCGTGGTTCATCCCTGGGACCCTATCAGCATCATCTACACCTCAGGGACAACCGGTCTCTCTAAGGGCGCCTTAGGTTCCCACAATTTCTGGATTGTTTGTGCTGAAAAAATGCTTGAGTACAGAGATGGCAGAAAAGAAGACATTTATCTTACGTTCCTGCCGCTCTATCATTTCAATGCCCAGGTTCTGACGACGCTTATCGTATTAATCGCCGAAGTCCAGATGGTCCTCCTCGATCGCTTCAGCGCGTCGCGCTTCTGGGATGAGATTCGTTACTACGGCGCAACTCAATTCAACTATTTGGGAGCCGTCATGCCGATTCTGGCTAAACAACCTGAGAAAAAGGATGATGTGGACAATCCTGCCCGTATTGCCTTGGGCGCGGGTTGTCCTCAGGCCGTCATGGATGAAGTGGAAAAAAGATTCGGAATAAAATGCCTGGAAGGGTTTGGGATGACGGAGATAGGTATTCCCATCCATGTCAGGGTAGATGACAGAAGGCGAGGTTCCTGCGGAAAGCCAATGGACATCTACGAGGTTAAGCTCTTTAACGATTTCGACGAAGAAGTACCCATGGGAGAGATCGGAGAGATCGTATTCCGGCCCCTGGCGCCTTTCGTGATGATGTCGGAATATTACAATATGCCCGAGAAGACCCTGGAAGCTTTTCGAAACCTTTGGTTTCATACCGGAGATTTAGCCAGGAAAGACGAAGATGGGTATTTCTATTTTGTTGATAGAAAGAAGGATTCCCTTCGGAGACGGGGCGAAAATATTTCTTCCTTCGAGGTAGAGAAAGCCATCAACACCCATCCAAAGGTTCTCGAATCAGCAGCCGTTGCAGTCCAGTCTGAGCTTGCCGAAGATGAGGTGAAAATATGTGTCGTCCTGAAGCCCGGCGAGACCCTCACCCCCGAAGAACTGATCCTCTATGCCAACGAAAGAATGCCTTACTTCGCGGTACCTCGGTATGTGGAATTCATGGAGAGCCTGCCAAAAACACCTACCGAACGTGTGCAGAAGTATCTGCTCAAGCAGGCTGGTGTAACACCGAACACGTGGGATAGGGAAAAAGCCGGGGTTCAAGTTCATAGATGAATAGAAGGAGGGAGGATCATTAATATCTCTTCGTCATCCATTTTTGAAGGTGTCCCAGGCATGCCCCGTTACGTCGCTTCAAAAGGGGTCATTGTGGCCTTTACCCGTTCTATGGCTCGGGAATTAGGTCCTTACAACATTAATGTCAATTCGATCGCTCCGGGCTTTACACATTCTCCTGGTAAACCCCGTTAGAATGGATGAGGTTTTAACCCCATCCATAAGGAATTAATATTTTTTTCCGCATTTCCATCATAAATAATGTCGCTTTCTAACGGGGTAAAGGTTTGAGGGCACACTCAACTACCTTTTCCCTGCCTGTCGGCCACGGTCCCGACCGAGGGCGGGGTAGGCAGGAATGCAACCTCTGGGTTTATATGCCTAACTGGTCGGCAACATATCCAAGACCGAGCTCGATAAGCTTTGTTCTTGTAGGAGTGCCGGTATTGAGATCCCAGCCTCTCACCGTGTAATATTCATCAAGCATGAACTTGAGATCTTCTTTGCTGATCAATTGACCTTTGGAACCACCTGTCTTTAAAGGCTCTGTCATCAGCCTCTCCGGAAACGTATCATCCGCACGAGTGAAGCCCTCCCGGACATTGAAGGCCCTGGCGAGATTGCTCAACCGCTCTCCAACCCTCTCAACCTCCTCAGGAGTAAACGCAAGACCTGTTACCGCCTCCATCAAAGCTGCAGTGTTCTGCGTACCCGTACCGGGGAGGGCAGTATCCAAGATAAAAGCACACATTGGGGCGCAGTCACAGGTAGCTCCCCTCACATCCTGATTCCACTTGGTCAGTTTGCCTTTGGTTTCATAACTAAACCTGTCAACGGCCCACGGTTCAGGAATCCCAAAGATTTCTTGGTAGGCATAGCCCCTGTTGTGATCTGCTCCAGTGTAAGAAGTGGCATAATTCAAACCATGTGCTTTTGCACCACGGACATCATAGGCTGGAAGCTCGAGCCCTTTGATTTGCATGGCATATTTGTCTGTTCCTTTACCTATTCGTTTCGCAGCAACCTTGGTGCCATCCGCAAGAAGATCCCCAATCCCTTCACGGTAGGCCATCATCCGAAGCAGAGTGATCATAGCCTGGTCATTACCAAATTTTAATTCCAAACCTCCTGTATCTGCTGTTCCTATGATCCCTCTCTCGAACAGCTCCATGGCGAAACCAATGGTCACTCCTGCTGATATCGTATCCAATCCTAACTCATCAGACAGTCGATCCGCAGCAATAATACTGTCCAAATTATCCACACCCGTTTCACCACCAAAGGAATAAATTGTCTCAAATTCTGGGCCTTCTGTGAGGGTACCGGCATAGGGCCCCGTTTTGGCTAATTTTAATTGACTGCACCCAACCGGACAATCGTAGCAATGCCACTTGCCAATCTTCCGGCTGTTTTGTCCTTCGAGCCCAAGTTGTTCCGTAGGGGTGAACTCACCTGTCCCAGTCCAGTTCTTAGCTGCAAAAATCCCCATCGAACATGTAAGTTCAACCACCATGGGAGTCCCATTCTTAGCGAATTCAGGATAAAGAGCAGGACTCTCCTTCATCGCTTTTAGCATCGCGGCCCTTGCAGTCTTATATTTCTTTTCTGAGGCTATACCTACAGAACCGCTTCCACGGATCGCAATGGCCTTAAGGTTTTTGGACCCCATCACGGCCCCAAGGCCTTTCCGTCCTACGGACCTCCTTTCATTAATGATACAGGCGATCCTGCTCAGTCGCTCACCCGCAGGTCCAATACAAGAAACCCGTATATTCTGATCCCTCAACTCATCTTTGATGATCTGCTGGCAGTCCGTGGTGAGAGTGCCCCAGATCTTGCTTGCATCCTGAAACTTTACAGTACCATCCTTGATCCAAACATAAGTTGGCTTTTCAGCCTTGCCCTCAATAATCAAGGCATCATAACCTGCGAACTTCAATTCCACAGGAAAGTATCCACCCGACAAGGCCATCCCCACTGCATTGGTCAAGGGAGATTTGGCCACAACCGCCATTCGGCTTGCACAGGGGATGGTGGTTCCTGAAAAAGGACCTGGGGCGAAAATTAATTTGTTTTCAGGCCCTAAGGGATCCGTGCCTCCTTTAACTTCATCAAAAAGATACTTGATCCCAAATCCTGCCCCCCCAATAAAATCTCTGGCAGCCTCTAAAGGAAGCTTCTCTTTTTTCGAGGTCTTATCCGTGAGATTGATTCGAAGAGCTTTACCCGTATATCCGCCTGAATACATTTTCTTTTCCTCCTTTCGGGAGATAGTAGTGCAAAACTTTATTCTAACAATTTGTTTGCCATTTTTCTTGGGAAGAAAGGTTAAAAAAATGCTTCCACAAAGCCTTTCAACTGTGAAATAAGACGCCTTTCCCCCACCGGGCATGCTTCCCAGAATTAAGCCAGGAAAAGACTTTTGTATTGTTTGTTTTACTACACCTCAAATGGGTTTTCAAGGGGGGGGGGGGGGATATTTTTTTCTTGACAAAGAAAAATAGATAAAGTAGTCTACAAATGTAGACCAAAAATAGGGAAGCTCTAAGTTAAAGGTTCAAAGCTCAAAGGACAAATGGGAAAAACTGAAAGTTCAAAGGTCGAAAAAAGAAAACTAAAATGAAAGACAAAACAGAACTGACACCCACTCAGCAGAAGGTTTTCGATTTTCTGAAAGATTACCTTGGAGAAAAAGGGTTTCCGCCAACGCTCCGTGAGATTGCTTCTTATTTCGGGTTGAGAGGACCTAAAGCTCCGCAGAAAACCTTAAATATCCTGGAGAGAAAGGGATGCATCCGTAAAGTCCCGGGAGGTTCAAGGGCGATTGAAATTTTAGGATCCAAGGTCGGCAGGCACAGTGGCCTGCCCTACAAAATGGGGTTTGTAGAGTCGGCCACTGCGCCGACTTTCCCAATCCCAATTATTGGAAGAGTGCAAGCAGGTGAACCCATTCTCGCTGTCGAGAATATTGAAGGTTACATCAACCTCGATCGGAATCTTGCCTCGTCAGGAGATGTCTTCCTCCTCCGGGTCCAGGGGGACAGCATGATCGGTGCCCACATCCAGGACGGAGATTTTGCCCTGGTGAAGCCACAACCCAATGCAGAGAACGGTGAGATCGTCGTGGCTTTAATCGAAGATGAGGCGACGATTAAGAGGATCTTTAAAATGAGGGATTTGATTCGGCTTGAACCAGCCCATCCTAAGATGGAACCCATTGTCGTCAAAAGGGGAGAGAAAAAGGTTGCCATTGTTGGGAAGGTGGTTGGGATTTTAAGAAAACTGTAATTTCCAGGGTTCGAGGGTTCTAGGAGATTTCACTTGACCCCTTGGACCCTTGACCCCTGGAACCCTTCATTGAAGTTCATGGACGATCGCATTATTCTTCACATCGACATGGATGCTTTTTTTATTTCAGTGGAGCAGAGGGATAGCCCTTCGCTCCGGAGAAAACCTGCGGCGGTTTGTGGCTCTCTTTCTCGAAGTGTGGTGACTTCGGCCACCTATGAGGCAAGACCTTATGGGATTCGCGCAGGAATGTCGATCCAGGAGGCAAAGAGGCGTTGTCCCCAGTTGATTCTTGTAGAGGGGAACCATTCGAAATATACAGAAACGGCCGCCCGAATTTTTTCTATTCTGAAAAAATATTCGCCCTTGGTGGAGGTCGCCTCCATTGACGAGGCCTATCTCGATATCACTCAATCCCTGCTTCTCTTTCAGTTTCCTCTCCTCATTGCTCAATCGATCAAAGATCAAATCCTTGAGAGTGAACAGTTAACCTGCTCTATCGGAGTGGCTCCGAATAAACTCCTTGCGAAGTTGGGGAGCGGTCTAAAAAAGCCTGATGGGTTGGTGGTGATTGGCAAAGAGGAAGTGGAAGAGGTATTAAGGGATCTTCCCGTTTCCAAACTCAACGGAATTGGCCCAAAACTCGGAGAGACGTTAAATTCAATAGGTATCTTTACCTGCGGTCAATTGGGAAAATTTCCAGTTTCTGTTTTAGCCGAAAGGTTTGGTGTCATCGGTGAGAGGCTTCATGCAATGGGTTTGGGATTGGATGATAGCCCGGTCGTGCCCTTTGATGAGGAAGAAGAGGCGAAGTCAATCAGCCACAGCGTTACGCTCGAAGAGGATACCTCTGACCCGAATAGGGTGAGAAAAGTTTTGCTTCAACTTTCCGAAAAGGTCTCCAGAAGGGTGAGAAGGGAAGGTTTTTACGGAAAGAGGGTTTCCATTACCGTCCGTTACTCAGATTTTTTTACCTTCTCAAAGCAAAAGACCTTTTCCAAATGGATGAATAGCGGCAATGAGATATTCCAGCACGCCTTCGAAATCTTTGAATCGATTCCCCATCCCAAACCGATTCGGCTCCTGGGAGTAGGGGTCTCTCTTTTAAAAAAGGAAGGGTGCCAGTTGGATCTTTTTGAAAAGAAGGATAAAAAGGATAATCTGCTCCAGGCGATGGATCGGGTAAACGAGCGATTCGGAGATTGGACTCTGACGTGGGCAGGGCTCTATTAAAAAGGAATGCAAAGAAGCTCAAAGCCCGAAGGTTTAAGTTCAAAGCTGAAAGGGAAAACTCATTAATCCTTTTTTACTTTCCAGAGAGTAAAAGGATACCTATCTTTTGTGGTTTTCGTTTGAATCAATACCCCAAATATGCTGACTTCACCTACAAATGCTCACTCCAAGACACCTCTGGAGGGTAACGATTCATGATAGAAATGTGCATAAAAAAGGAGGGGCTATTGCTGAACTTGCCTACCAGGTTTGATAATGGGGATTTATTTCTTACTTAACAAGTCTTGTAGACGGATTTAGCCATCGTATTATGAACTTCTCCACCTTTCCTTTTTAACTCTTGATCCAGCCCCCTCATCATCCCGAAAAATTTCTGCTTAGTGAATACCATTTTCTCCACAGGCATTATGGTATTATCTTTCAAGTTCAACTCATGGGGTATAACAAAGATCGCTTGTTTATCTTCCACCATTTGGCCAAACACTAATTTTGCCCATTTCAATCCAGATTCAACTCTGGTCGTCCCCCTTGAATCCTTCCTTCTCTCTACCAATGCACCCATCAATTCGCCTTGTTTAAGCTCATAATTTTTATACATAACTTTATATATTATCATCTTGCTATTGCCATCTCCCAGTGCATATTATTCTAAACCTTTTACTCCTTAATACCTTATTATTTTGATTTTTTGCTCGCTAAGCCGACATGAAATAAATCATCTCAAGCCTAACTAAAATGAACCAAAACAAAATTAGTACCACGATCGTCTTAAAGATGGTGTTAAAGATGATGTCTATATCAACAAAGATTCTTTTCGGCATCCCTCTTCAATTTAAGTTAAGCAATTTTTATGCCTATGAGTGTCAAAACCCCCATTCGTGTCAATTGTTGAAACTGCACAATAATTCATGACAATTCAAATAAATTCTTTTAAAATTCCTATTGTCATTAGAGAAGGCTCAAAGTGGAAGAGATTTTCCTAATAGTTCCAAATTATTTCTCTAAAAATTTGACTAAGGTTTCTCACTTTTATCGATTTCCGTTTGAAATTCTCTATAATAAGAAAAAGTCTTAACTTCTAACTTTCAGGAAGAAGCAAACGAAATTTCCCCTCGCCAATTTTCAAAAATGAGCCGATGGGAAGAAATAACGAGTACACCTACAAATGTTGAATCAGAATGAAATCTGAGGGATGAGGATTACCAGTAGAAAGTATTTAAGGAAAGCAGACAAAAAAAGGTAGAGCCCTTTCTGAGCCCGTCTCTGATAGTTCAGATAGTCCACCAGTGGATTACTCTGAATATTTATTAATTAAGGACCAATTTTAGCCTGCCGGATTCGAT
>CAZEKS010000021.1:0-13214 GCA_964512795.1 uncultured Syntrophaceae bacterium | reverse complement strand
GGAGTCCAATAATCGAGTTGGAGGATAAAATACCAAATCTGTCTATATTTTCCATTGTGAGAATTCAATGAGGTAAAACCGGTATTTTGGAGTAAAAAATACTGTACTTCAAGGTCCGTGCTTAAAACTGGCTAGGTAATGAATCAATTTGCCTATCCATAACCCCCTGGCCATATCAAACAGATTTCCAGCGTTTCAATTCCTCTAAAAACCGACTCCACCAATGTTTTTAATTTTTATCTTATTGAGATCGTACCCGGTGATGTCCTGGGCCTAAATATAAGAAAAGTTTCTCATCGGGCCAATTAATATTTTAGGATATGACCCTTTCTGAACTTCTCATAACGCGAGATATCCTACCTCTTGCAGCGGTCTAATATTATGGATCAGACTCCCTTCTTGACTGAATCTCTCCAAAATGGGAGTATTTATTTAGTGTCTCCTTCGGGGATGGTGGAGACCCCTCGCCTTGAAGGCGAGGGTGGTTTAGTTTAAATGCTCGGGTCAATTCATAGACTTCAAGGAATCGTAGAGGTATAGTACATAAACTATAAGCGATTTTCATATTAACCTTTACCCCCAGAGTGTTCCCTATGCGGATCTTACTGGTTGAAGATGACCTAAAAATTGCTTCTTTTATTGTTAAAGGGTTAAAAGCCACGGGTTATGCGGTTGATCATGCCACAGATGGAGAAGAGGGCCTCCATTTGGCTTTAACCCAACCTTATGACACGGCCATTATCGACATTATGTTGCCCACACTGGATGGTCTGGCTCTTATTGAAAGAATCCGTAAAGGAAAAATCAATACCCCCATCATTATCTTGAGTGCGAAAGATTCGATTGCCGACCGGGTCAAAGGACTCCAGACGGGAGGAGATGATTATCTCACTAAACCATTTGCCTTTTCCGAACTTTTGGCCCGTGTGCAGGCCCTGATGCGGAGAGCAGGTGGCATTTCAGAACCAACTCAACTGAACGCGGGAGAATTGTCCATCAACCTCCTCACTCGAGAAGTGACGAGAGGGGGAAGGAAGATGGAGTTACAACCATTAGAGTTTTCGCTGCTTGAATACCTTATGCGGAATAAAGGAAGGATTGTTTCCAAAACGATGATTATGGAACATGTGTGGGATTACAATTTTGATCCCCAGACCAATGTGGTAGAGGCGAGAATCTGCAGGCTGAGAGACAAAATCAATAGGGGGTTTGATAAGAAGTTGATCCATACCGTTCGGGGAGCGGGATATGTCCTTAAAGAAACCGATTAATCTTCGAAATACCCTGGCCTTTCGGTTGACTCTCTGGTATGCCGGAGTCTTCACCGTTTCATCCTGTGTTGCTTTTCTCCTGTTCTACATGCTTATTACAACGTTTATCCGGGAACAGACTGACCAGGAACTCTTGAGCCAGGTCAATCGGTTTTCTACGCTTCTTACTCAAGAAGGAGTCGAAGCGGTAAAAAGTGCTGCCGTGATCGAAGCCCAGGCAGCCGGGGTGAAAAAGATATTCTTTCGCCTCCTCTCCCTGAACGGTCAGACCTTTTCCTCGTCCAACATGTTCTACTGGAAGGATATCTATATTAATGAAACGGCCATCAAGGAGTTGCTTCGTGGCCGCAGCTATGTGTTTGAAAGCATCGCTATTCGAGACCGTAAGGAGGGAGTACGTATTCTCTATGTCTTGCTCAGTCCCAGCATCATTTTGCAGGTGGGCCAGGCCATGGAGACCTATTCCCGATTTCTAGATGCCTTTAAGGGAATCTTCATCGCGACCATGACTTTCTTGACCCTCCTGGCCGCAGGCGTTGGTTGGTTCATGGCCCGGCGGGCGGTTTCCGGCGTTGAAGCAGTCACTCGAACGGCTCAAAAGATATCCGGAGGGACCCTCCAAGAACGAGTTCCCGTCAAATCCAGAGGCGATGAAATTGATCAACTTGCAACGACCTTCAATCAAATGCTGGACCGCATACAAACGCTGCTTACGGAGATCAAAGAGATGAGCGAGAATATTGCCCACGACCTGAAGAGCCCGATTACCCGAATCCGGGGGATCACAGAGGTGACTCTTACCAACGGCACGTCGATGGGTGAGTATGAAAGTATGGCGGCCAGCACCATAGAGGAATGCGATCGTCTTCTGGATATGATTAACACGATGCTAATGATTTCAAAAACGGAGTCGGGCGTGGATAAACTCTTGCGTGAGGAGGTCGATCTTGCAGGTCTTGTCCGGGAGGCATGCGAGCTCTTTGAGCCCATCGCTGAAGATAAAAGGGTAACCCTGAGCTATGATGTGCCCAATAAAAGTCATCTCGTTGGAGATAATCGGATGATTCAACGAATGCTCTCCAATCTTCTTGACAATGCCATCAAATATACCCCGTCTGGGGGAACGGTAAGTGTTTCGGTTTCAGAAAACGATGAAAGAAACATCGTGATCACTGTCAAAGATACTGGCATTGGCATATCTTCAAGCGATCTTCCCCGAATTTTTGAGCGATTCTACCGATGTGATCAGAGTCGATCTAAGCCTGGCATCGGTTTGGGGCTCAGTCTGGCGAGGGCCATCGCCAGAGCCCACGGTGGGGACATTATGGTTACGAGCATCCAAAATCAGGAGAGTACTTTTACGGTCACATTACTGAAATCCCTTTCCCCCTATTATAAAAGACAATAAAGTTTCGGTCCTTCGTGTCAGTAATCCGACCTTTCACTCCTAATGACTCAAGGCTTGCGGTTTTCGACTTAAGAGTTTCATGCTTTCGCTTTTGTAAGCCCTGAACCATCTCCATTCAAGAAATCGCTACCCTCAGAACATTACCCATTTGTAATCTTTCGGTCATCTTCCTGTTAAGTTCAGCTCTTACCATTAAGGGAGATCGAAAGGCTGGGCCCAGCCCAAAATCTAAAATCCTATGAAGGAGGATAAGTCATGGAACAGAAAAAACACCTCAAAACAATTCTGATCGCCCTATTACTGGCAGGGTCCATACTGGGATTGGGGTATGGGATGTCAACTGCTATCAAACCTTCTAACACACCCACCACATCGGTGTCTACCCTTTTCGAGACTCCGATGGTTCCGGCAAACTTCAGTGATCTTGCCGAGAAAGTTCGTTCCGGTGTAGTCAATATCCAGGTGGTCAAGAAAATAAAGAATGTTGACTTTGGATTCCGTCATTTTCCTGGTAATCCTTTTGGAGACTTCTTCGGGCCTTTCTCCGAGGGCAACCCTCCCGGGGGTTTCGAACAGCGGGGTGTCGGGTCTGGGTTTATTATGAGCCGTGAGGGGTACATCTTAACCAATAACCACGTGGTCGAAGAGGCGGACCAGATCAAAGTGAAACTCGCAAATGGCAAAGAGTATGATGGCAAAGTCGTGGGTCGGGATCCCAAAACCGATCTCGCTCTCATCAAAATTAAAGCCTCTTCCGACCTGCAACCTCTTAACCTGGGCAATTCGGATGAACTTAAAGTCGGCAGTTGGGTCGTAGCAGTCGGGAGTCCATTCGGATTGGAACAGACCGTGACCGCAGGAATTGTCAGCGCCAAGGGAAGAGTCATTGGCTCCGGACCGTATGACAATTTCATTCAGACCGATGCCTCGATCAACCCAGGAAACAGTGGGGGACCGCTTATCAACATGAAAGGAGAGGTGGTGGGCATCAACACAGCCATCATTGCTTCAGGCCAGGGAATTGGATTTGCGATTCCAATCAACATGGCCAAAGAGATTGCTCCTCAACTTCAGGAGAAGGGACATGTGACCCGGGGATGGTTGGGCGTGAGCATTCAGGAGCTGACTCCAGAATTGGCGAAGTCGTTCGCTCTCAAGGAGAAGAAGGGGGCTCTGGTGGCCCAGGTGGTTTCGGGAAGCCCGGCAGAGAAGGCGGGAATCGAGCAGGGAGATGTCATCGTGGAGCTTGATGGTAAAGAAGTTTCGGATTCCAAAGACCTACCCCGGATGGTTGCATCGACTCCCGTGGGGAAAGCCGCAACCATTAAGCTATTGAGGAATGGGAAAGTTCTTGACTTACAGGTGAAGGTTGGTGAGATAGAGGAGAAAGTAGAAATTACGAAAGCACCTTCCCACAAATCCCTGGGAATTACCGTGCAGAATTTCACCCCCGAAATCGCGAAGGGGCTCGGTCTGAAGAAAGACAAGGGCGTGGTGGTGACTGGTGTTGAGGCGGGAAGTCCAGCAGCGAATGCAGGAATCCAGACAGGCGATATCATTCGAGAGGTCAACCGAAAACCGATCAAAGACGTGAATGACTTCGTTCAAAAGATTGAGAAGGCTAAGGATCAGGATAATATCCTCCTTTTCCTCCAGAGAGGACAAAATAATCTGTTCGCCGCTGTAACACCGAAGTAAGCTGATGAGCGCCTGATCTGAGACCCAGGTGAAACTCAAGTGCTCCTGCCCTCCTCGGAGCAACAAGAGTTACACCGATCGGGCGCCTTTTTTTATCCCCCGGATAACCATGGAGAGCTCAAAACCGAGGTACGAGAGAGATGAATCGAAAAATCATCATTAAGTCAGACGACTTCAATAGAGAAATGTTTTCTTTCCTCAGAGAGGTAGGAGCAGATATGCCAATGGACTGGAACATCGAAGCCTTAGACCGGATCAGGAATGGGGTTATTGAAGCCTTCGGAAAAATAGGAGTCACGCTTGAGATCGATGACCGACTCCAATCCACCCCCTCCCCTTATTCAAACAAGAGAGAGAGGTGGAATTGGGATGCATCACTGAAGAGACCCCGTTGAGGCTAAAGTGAGTGCCATAAAGGGGAGAATGGTATTCTACAAGCGGGAAGTCGGTACTTTAAGCTTGGAAGCGCTCTGTCGTGGCCGCGATTCCTTTGCAGGAACAAAAACAAAAAGAATTTCGTATGACGTTGATTGAAATTAAACGCTGAAAAGGAAGGCATTCTTAAAAAAGAGAAAGATTGTCATCAAGCATGGTGATATCTTATGGAGACTCATTCAGGGGGAGCGGCTTTGCAATCTGCAATCCCTGACTGGAAGCAGGTATGATCTGCGATCAAAAATGGGATCTATAAAAATGGCTCATCGCAGGAAGAGGCTATAGGTAAGAGCACTTAGGACAAAGGCGGTGAAGAGAGTATACTTCCAGTTGTGCTCCACGAAAGCGAAATAGAAGACAGAAGCCAGCACCCGCACAAAAAAGTTTAACATTAAGACGGCGATTCCCATGTTGATGATGAAACGACGGAGAATGGCATCAGAAACCATCCAGCGTAGGGTTAATAAAGTAAACTCGAATAAACTCATCCCAACGATCGAATATTCGAGTTTGAAATAGCCCGCTTTCACCCAATGCCAGGCGAGGCCAACAGCAAGCAAAGCGACGTTTAGCAGGACACCTGAACCCTCTTTACAGCACTAACCTCTGGCTATGGCTTATGAGCGGGCCCCTTAAATCTTGGGATGGGAAGATATTCGACCGATGGCTGGTGCTTGACCGGTTGTGGATAAAGGCTCATCGCCATAAGAAATCTCTTCTTTAGAAGGGGCTGCAGTGCTGCAATGATGAAGAATAGCCAGATTATCGTAGAGATATCAAATTTCATTTTGTCCTCCTTTTAAAATCCCCTCGGTTAACGATGGACATAATGATAGGTTTCATCCAGAAAAGGCTTGCGATAGGAAAGCTTTCTGTTTCTGAAGAAGGGGAGAAGCACCATCCCCGTGACAAACCCGCCAATATGTGCCCACCATGCCACCCCTCCTCCTGCATCGTCGGAGGCAAAGGAAAGTGTTCCGGAGAAAACCTGAATGAGAAACCAAAAACCCAAATAGAAGAAAGCGGGCACGTTTACCAAAAAAGGGATAAACAGGATCGGGATGAGTGTTAAAGTTTGTGCCTTCGGGAACATCACAATATAAGCTCCCATGACCCCTGCGATGGCTCCCGATGCTCCAAACTCAGGGATCGTGGAATGTGGATCAACCATAAAAAAAATCAAGTTTGCGGCGAGCCCTGAAAGGAGATAGAAGAATAGAAATCTCACGTGGCCCATGCGATCCTCCACCGTGCTTCCGAAGAGGCGGAGAAACCACATATTGCCAACGATGTGGAGCCAACTCCCGTGCAAGAACATGTTTGTTAAGAAGGGCGAATAATTACCCGGAGAAAGACCATGGATCAGTGCCCAGCTTGGATACGTATACCTTGCTGGGACAAGACCGAAGAGATAGAACAATTGCTGTAAGAGATCTTTAGGAACGGATATCTCGAATATGAAAACAATGGTATTTAAGAGGATAAGTATCCATGTAATGAACGAAAATCCTATGCGTGGAATGGTATCCTTCAGAGGAATCATGAATTAAGACCCCACCTTTTGGACTCATTGCGGCAAAGTATGTTAACGATCCAAGGCCCTTCTATTATTAACCAGTTTCCAAAAGTATTGGGGTAAAATAAATAAGGTGAAATTAGTATTTTATCTGTGAAAACGGAGTATTCTTAACTATTCTGTATGGAAAAGACAGGAATGGAGAGAAGAAAAAAAATTTCCTTGTCCAATGCCACTCTTTTTTGTATCCTATTTTTATGGACTGGTTCCATCATCTTTTCAGACAGTTAATCTCTTTGAGAATTTTTTTGCCTTTTATCCCTCTCTTTGTGGCCTTCAATGTCTTAGGTATTCTTCCTATCTTCTCCTCCCTTACCTCAGAAATGGTAAAGTCTGAGAGAAAGAGGGTGATTCGTCAATCTATCCTGACAGCTTTTTTAGTGAGCATTGGGTTTCTTGGCGCAGGGAAGTCGGTTTTTGCTCTACTGGGAATCTCAGTCGCCGATTTTCAGATCGCAGGAGGAATCCTACTCTTTATTATCTCCATTGTTGATTTGATCTTTCCAGAGAAAACTCGCACATTTCCCAAAGAGACCATGGGGGTGGTGCCTATTGGGATTCCTTTGATTGTGGGACCAGCCGTTCTTACGCTGCTCCTGATCGTTATTCACACCTATGGCTACATTTCAACGCTCCTGTGCCTCGTCCTCAACCTTCTTGTCGTCTGGTTGGTCTTCGGTCGATCCCATTGGATCATGGGGTTGATGAAAGAAGGTGGAGCTAAGGGAGTCGGGAAGGTTTCATCCCTATTGCTGGCTGCCTTTGCCATGATGATGATTCGAAAAGGATTAGAGGGATGGATAGGCCTGTTTAATCAGTTTTGATAGCCCTGCCGCTTTAGGTTTCAAGGCAAAGCCTCCTTTACTTAAACCGTTCCAAAATTTGATTGTAGCCTTGTTTCTATTAGGGCCAGGACATCACGAAAGGTTCTATGTATTGGGGGGGATAAAGTGCAGAAATTGACGATGGACCATTTCTCATTGCACTTTTGGCCAGGGATGATTAAATAGAAGGGAGTGATATACTTTTATGCTTTACCGTTAGACAAGAAAGGAGGAATGGTCATGGACAAGAAAGTGCATATTTTAGGATTCGCAGGCAGTTTGAGAAAGCAATCTTATAACAAGGCTATCTTGGCCGCAGCGCTTGAGATGGTCCCTGACGATGCAGCCCTTGAAATCTTTGACCTCGAAGGGATCCCGCCCTTTAATCAAGACTTAGAACTTCAACCTCCGGATAAGGTCAAAGAGTTCAAGGCAAGAATTAGGGCAGCCGATGCCATTCTGATTGCTACGCCGGAATATAACTACCTCTATACCGGGCGTACTTAAGAATGCGATTGACTGGGCATCAAGACCCTGCGGGGATAATGCTTTCGATGGCAAGCCTGTTGGCGTCATGGGGGCATCCGTTGGGATGTTGGGAACAGCGAGGGCACAATACCATCTAAGGCAGAGTTTCGTTTTCTTGAACATGCATCCCCTAAACCAGCCTGAAGTCATGGTCCCTTTTGCAAGTGAGAAAATTGATCAAAACGGGGAAGTCACAGACGAGAAGACGAAGAAAAAAATAGGTGAGCTGCTCGAGAGTCTGGTGGAGTGGACCGAGAAACTGAAAAGTGAAAAGGGTTGATCAAAAAGGGGTCCTCCTGTAAAGGATTTTCTTCACCATCTCCGCCAGATATTTTCCTGGCCTGCTTTGGAAGAAAGGTCCCCGGAGCATTCAATCAAGGGGGATTAGTAATAATGACCTTCTTTTCCAACTTTACCTCTGAAAACGATGTAGCTATAGACCGTATACCCCAATACCAAGGGCAAGACGATGATCACTCCCCAGAGGGTGAAGCGCAAGGTTTCTTGTTGTGCCGCCGCTTCCCGAAAGGTGATGCTGGGAGGGATGGCATAAGGGTAAAGAGAGGCGATGAGACCGAGATATCCCGCGAAGTAAAAGATGACGCTAAAAACAAAAGGCAGGATTTCACGCCGGGCTTTCAGACTCTTGATCAGTCCATAGAAGGCTGCCAAACCTATCATGGGGAAGGACCAGATAAAATAGATTCTGGGTGGACTAAACCAATTCTTCAAAGCCGAAGGGTAGTGGAAAGGTGTCCAAAGGGTGACCAAGATTTGAAATCCCAATACAGTCATCGCAGCCCAGAAGGCGTAGCGATAGGCCCGTTCTTGGATCGCTCCGCTGGTTTTACTGATGAGATAGGTGGATCCCAGAAGGATGTAGCCAGCAATCAATGCAATGCTTACCATCATTGAGAAGGGGTTCAGCCAGTCAAAAGGGCCGCCTGCAAAGTGGTCTCCGGCTACAGTCATTCCAGAAAGAATGCCACCAAGGGTCAACCCCTGAGCGATCACAGCAACCAGACTTCCAAAGAAGAAAGCCTTGTTCCAAGGTCCTTTTCGAGTAGCAATTGCCCGGAACTCAAATGTTACACCACGAAAGATCAGGCCGAAGATAAAGGTAAGAAGAGGGATATAAAGCCCGCTGAAAAGAACGCCATAAATCATAGGAAAGGCGATAAAAAGGGCTCCTCCGCCAAATACCAACCAGGTCTGATTCGCATCCCATACCGGGGCAATACTCTTAATCAATATATCTCGTTCTTCCTCGTCCCGGGTGACTGGAAACAACAGGGCTATCCCCAGGCTGAAACCATCAAGGACGATGTAGAGAATAATCGCCAGAGCTAACAAACAAGACCATATGATGATAAGATCCATCGCTTACCCCCCTCTATTTTGAGATGAGGAGATAGGGAGATAAGGGGACACGGAGACTTTCCTCGTGTCTTCCTATCCCCCTGTCACCGAGTCGCCCATTCCCCCCGTCTGGAGAGACTTCATGCCTGCTGGTCGCTGGATGGGTGGAATGGGACTAGCGATATCCGGCCCCCGGGCCAATGTCTTGAGGACATAGTAGAAATAGCTTGCTCCGATGATGGTAAAGATGATCAGAAAAAGGCTCAGAGACCAGATGACATTCCCCGCTGGAATCGGGGAAACACCTTCGGCTGTTCGCATGAGATGATAAACCAACCATGGTTGCCGGCCCACCTCAGTGGTCACCCACCCCAGCTCGGTGGCGATAAAGCCCAGGGGGTGGAGAACCATCAGGGTTCTCAGGAATGGACCGTGGTCATAGAGATGCCCCCGTCGCCACAGAACTGCAGCCCAAACCATCACAAAGAAAAGGATGAATCCGATCGCCACCATCAACCTGAAGCTCCAGAATAGGATGAAGACATTAGGACGATCGTTCCGTGGAAACTCCTTAAGCCCTGGGACTCGACCATCGAAGGAATGGGTCACCAGGAGACTAAGACCATTGGGAATATTCAACTCAAAGAGATTTTTCTCTGCTTCCATGTCTGAAAAAGCGACGACTGCAAAAGGGGCCCCTCCCTCGGCGTTGGTTTCCCAATGGGCTTCCATGGCGGCGAGTTTTGCCGGTTGGTGATGGAAGACTTGACGGCCGCTCACATCACCCAGATAGATCTGAAGGGGTGCGAAAAAAGAAGCCATCACCAAGGAGATGGCTAAAGAGCGTCGGAAAAGGACTGTCTGTTTCTCTTTCAGAAGATAGTAAGCACTGATTCCGGCTACGACAAAAGCAGATGTCTCAAAAGAAGCCATCGTCATGTGACTCATTCGGGCAAACAGGGAAGGGTTGAAGATGACGTCTGAAAAATTGGTGACCATAAACTTTCCGTTCACAAGTTTGTAACCCGCCGGAGTTTGCATCCAGGAGTTTGCAGCCAAAATCCAGAATGCAGAGAGGATGGATCCAAACGCCACCAGACAGGTGGCAAGAAAATGGATGCTACGATGCACCCTTTCCCAACCGAAAAGCATGATGCCCAGGAAGCCAGCCTCCAGGAAGAAGGCGGTCATGACCTCAAAACCCAAAAGCGGAGAAAAGACATTGCCCACCATCTGGGAAAAGCGGGAGAAATTGGTACCGAACTCGAACTCCAACACAACGCCGGAGACAACTCCTACTCCGAAATTGATGGCGAAGATCTTCACCCAGAAACGGTACATGCGATAATAGATCTCCTGCTTCGTGATGAGCCAGAGGAACTCCACGACTACCAGGTAGAGCGCAAGACCGATGGTGAGCACTGGAAAGAGGATATGGAACATCGTTGTCACGGCAAACTGAATTCGAGAGAGAAAAACGACATCCATCATTGACTCCTCCAGAATGATCTCGCCATCATCTCAGCCTTTCCTCTACGGTCCTCCACTGGATATTCTTGAAGAAGGCTTCAAGATAATCGGCCCTCTTCAGCCCATAATCGATCATAAAGGCGTGTTCAAAGACATCCAAAATCAGGAGGGGCGTGCAACCAGCAGGATGACCGACATCATGCTCATTGATCCAGAAATTAAAAAGTCTTCCAGTAAGAGGGTCCTGATACAGAACGGCCCAACCAATCCCTCGCATCATCCCGATGGCTCTGAATTCCTTTTCCCAGGTTTCGAGACTTCCAAATTCTTCGGAGATTTTTTTGGACAACTTCCCTGTTTTTTCCAAACTTACGGTTCCCCCCAGATTTTCGAAGTAATATTCATGAAGCCTCATTCCGTTGAATTCCCATCCGAATCTCCTCTTCAATTCAGCAAACTCCGGAGAGCCCGCCTTTCCTTCCTTGAGCATCTGATTGAGGATTGCGATGAGTTTATTCGTATTCGTGACATAACCCTGGTAAAGGGTGAAGTGGTTTTTTAAGAGGGTGTCACTGAATCCTTCCATTCCCAAAAGCCGGCTGTAATCTTTTGTCATATAAGACATCTTTTCCTCCTTTTTCATTTGAGCCCAAGAGAGGTCGGGTTGCCCAGACAGAAAGGCAACGCTTCCAAGACCCGACAAGAATAAAAACTGGCGTCGATTAAAAACCCCTGCTTTTAAAATCTCCTTTTTCACCATTGTGTCATCCCTCCTGTCCTCTTTCGTCCTGTTTTCTTAGGATGTATGGCATGAAAAAAGTTCTGAATTACCCTTCTTTCAGAAATTGAGCCGTCTCCTCAGGGAAGGCAATGTTGATTAAAGATGCCCGATCCCATTTCAAATCCAGCAGAGGTGGTCAGCCTCGGCGTAATCTGAAGATGCCAATGATAGTAATCTTCCCATTCATCTTTGATAGGAGCGGTATGGATAACATAGTTATAGGGGGGATCATTCAGTTTGGAATAGAGTTTCAACAAGGTTGTCTTTAGAACCTTTGCAAACGTTTTAGAATCGTCCATTGAGATTGAACCGTAAGAGGCTTGATGGTCTTTGGGAATGATCCAGGTCTCAAAGGGCAATCGGGATGCAAAGGGATGTAGAACGACAAATTTTTCGTTATTCATCACAATCCTCTTGCCAAAGCTGAGTTCCTCTTGAATCGAATCACAATAGACACATCTTCCGTGATCATCGTAATACCGGGCTGCCTCCTCCAATTTTTTTCGGATATTGGATGGAACGACAGCGGTTCCTACGATTTGAGAATGAGTGTGTTCGAGTGATGTTCCTGCAGCCTCACCGTGATTTTTAAAGATGATGATCAACTTAATTCTGGGGTCCTCCCTTATTGCGAGGTATCTCTCTCGATAAGCGAGGAGGACCTCTTCCACCTGTTTATCATCCATCAGAGGAAAAAGTTGATTATGGATAGGGCTTCCAATCACCACCTCATGGATTCCTACCCCGTCCATCATCCGGAAGAACCCTTTCTCTTCTTTCCTTTCCAAACTTCCTTCTGGAGATAGAGCTGGAAATTTATTGGGAATCACCCTTACCCACCATCCTTTACTATCCGCCGGACCGCTGCTTCGATAGGCGAGGGTTTCATGAGGAGTCAAGTATTCATTGCCTGGGCAGAACGGACAGTCCTCTTTATAAGGAGGTTTCTCGATGGAGGGTTCAACCCTCTTTAGCTCATGCGGTCTTTTTGAACGCTCTGATGCGATGATGACCCATTCCTTCGTCGTAGGATCCTGTCTCAATTGAGGCATAGAGACCTCTCCTTAATTGTGGAGCGTCAAATGCGGAATGCGGAATTCTCTAATCCAAAAGTCTTTAAACAAATTGTTTTTGTAATCCGCAATCTGCAATCTGCATTCCGAATTATAAATGCCTTAACCTAAGGCCAAGAGTAACCCTATCACCGCGCCGAGGGGAATGGAGATGTAGGGGTTACAGGTGAGGGCTCAGGAACTCCCGATGGTCCGAAAAAGATAGCTTATACCAAACCCTGCAGAACCCCCTATTAGCATACCTAATAGAATTTTCAGAACCATGAAATCCTCCTCATAAGAAGAGTATCATCCTGTTGCTAATAAGTCAAGAAAACGATTTTCATGATTCTAAATTTGATTTTATTCAGGGGTCTCAGACAGATTGTAGTAATTCACTTTGCAGGAATCCCTTAAAAAGGTGAGAGACTCTCTCACTTCATTAAAGGATTTTTTCAAGGTTTCGTACTTTTTCTCCAGATCACTATTCTGGGTGAGGGCCTCCTCCAGTTTGGATTGGAGTTCCCGGTTCTCCTCAGAGAAAAGGGAGGCTTCTCTCTCTTTTAACTTTCCCTTGATTCTTACCACCTCGTTCTGTTCCATCTGGGATTCCAGATCACGAATTCGATCGAAGGCTTCCTCTCTTTCCTGAGTGGCTTTGGCCAAGGTTTCCCTCATTTCTCTCAATTCCTTTTGAAATTCTTTGATTCTCTCCAAGGCGTCTACATTCTCCTCTTGCAGATAGATCGATTCGGACTGCAACTCTTGGAGCCTCTGATGCTCTCTGCTGAGGGCCTCCAACTGGCGACGTA
>CAZEKS010000020.1:0-13407 GCA_964512795.1 uncultured Syntrophaceae bacterium | reverse complement strand
CTTGCAAGGCCGAGGTCCGCTCGTCAAATCGCTTTTCCAGGTCATCACGTGCTCTTTGAAGTTCTTTACGATTCTTCTCTCGTGAGTATTCGAATAAGTAGGAAAAGGCAAAAACCACGGAAAAGGAAGAGATGAATCTAAACTTGAAATCAAGGCTATAGTTGGCGAGGACGGATGGAGGGGTGTTCATCAGGAAAAGGACGACCACGGGTAAGGATATCAAAACAGTGGCTATGGCCCCTTTCTTAGACCCAAGGAGGAAACATGCTACCACAGGGAAGGTATAAAACCAGACAAATCCGCTCCTGTTCATCCCGCCGGTAAGGAACATGCAAACAAAGAGCATGGCTGCTAAGGAAATACCTAAGTAGATATTGAAGGTGTACTGCTTGTATCGCCGACCGTGAAGAATATTTCCAATGAGTATAGATGCCAAAAACAGATCCGATATTCCCACGAGTATATTCTTCTGTATTAAAGCAAGTATGCCGAGGAGAATGAGTGTCATTATTGCAATGATGGAGGTGAAACGAAGGATGTATACTCGGCGAATCTGCCCAAGGTCGGTAGGAGGATTTAGAGAGCTGTCCGGGATGTTTGTTAAGTATCGAAGAAAACGTCGAATGTCTAACCTCTGAGAAATCTTACTCTTACGCATAGGCCCCTATCCCGTAAGAAACTCAAAACGAAATCAAATTATTTGAAATAGTGGGTTCAAATTCTTTATCCAAAAGTTCGCAAACTTTTTCTACCGGTGCATCCATCCAAAAGGAATTCCGGATATCATTCACGCCTTCATCCAACACGCCGTAGTGCTTGCCCATTAACCAGAACGTCTGTTCATCCCGTTTGCCTAACCATCGAGTTCCGGCACGCAGGCGTCACTTTCCACCCTCCGGTTGCCCGGAGTCCGGCTTTTTTGTCAAACAGTTCTTTTCGAGCAAATTTAGTGCCGAAATGAACCCAATTGCAAAACATATTGAATTTTAAAAGATTTTTTTAAAACTGAGGTGCTTAAAAGAAGGGGAAATGTGCCTTTTTTTGTCTCCAAAATGATAATTATTTCAATTAAATGGAATAGGATCGGAGGGTCACATTTTCAGGGGCTGTTGAAAAACTCAAAAAAAGACCAATTTGTCGTGCTGGATTCATTTCAGCATTTAACAGAATCAGCGTGTTAAAGACCCTGAAACTGGTTTCGAGTGAGCAATCAGGAATTTTTCAACAGCCTGTTCATATGTCATTGAGGCGTATTTATAAAATTTAAAATAATCCCCCCACGCAAAATCTTCTCAAATCTTCTTCTCCAATACCTCCAAGAATTCTTCCGGAGATAATATCTTTACCCCTCCAGCGCTGAAGCTTCAAAGAACTTCACCTCCCTTCATTTTCTTTCTTGGGAAATGGCGCTTGTTATCGGTTGCCATCGCCTTCACCCTGGCTGATTAAGCGAGTCCTCTATAAACTTTTCTCTTTTGATGGTGGTGGATTAGAAAGTGGTGAGCTCTTGAGTTCCCTTTTGGAAACCAAAATTTTTCACAACTCCGTCTTTGTCGAAGAGGATGACGAGGCCATCCTTTTTTTGCTGGACCCGCGTGTACTGAAAAATAACGAAGTTGGTAAAATAAGGCTCTTCAATGGTAAATGTGGAAGAGTTCTTACGAAGATAGGCATAGACAAAGATGTCTCCATCGTACTGCTTTTGAATCCGATCAGGAGGTCCGAAGATCTCAAGAATTTCACCTTTAGTGGTAGAGCCTATTTTGATTTTTTCGTTGGGATCGTACCTGATCTCAGAGCCCATATAGACCCTCCCGATGCTGCAACTACATGCAAGAACCATCAAGAGGGCTATTAGGATAAAAGGCCTACTGTAATTCATCTGTTCCTTTACGGAAGCCATAATATTTCACCTTTTCATTGTCATCGAGGAAGATAACTAAATGATCTGACTTCACGTTGGCATCGACGAAATTGAATAGCACCAGAACAATCGCTCGGATATTGCCCCGGTTATACTGGTAGGAAAGAATATTGGCAAAAGGATAGTTGGTGAGGGGTTCCCTCGTCACATCCATTTCACGAAGGATCTCATTGAAGACAGTAGGACTGATATAATTCTGAGGAGGTCCAAACCAGCTGATGATCTCCGCCTTCGTTGTTACCCCTGGTTTGATTTCCTTAATTTTTTCTTCAGAAATTTTTGGGCCTTCGTAGTAGCGGCCGATAACACAGTTTGTGAGCAAGAGGGTCAAAGACAAGGTTGCCAATATTTTAAGGGAAAATCGGAAGGATCTTTTCATGCTCTCACCTCTTATGGAAGGGAAAATATTAAATAATTTATGACACATATATGACACATAGAGGTTTGATTTTCAAGCTTTGGCCGGCAAGTGCACCGTCCCGCCAAAGCGGGACAGGTGGGGTCAAGGGGCACAATAAAAGCGATATTTCCTTTGCTCGCATCCCTCTCGCCACTACGTGCCCGGGAAGCCCCGGCGTGCCTGTCCCGTCCTGACGGGATGGCCGGGGAGCTTCACTTCAGAAGGATATCGCTCAGATGAAAAGGGCAGGGCAGACGCGATGATTTAGAAAGAATAGGCCTGCATGGAGGATGATCCATCCCACCATTGAGAAATAAAAATGGGAAGTGATGGACGAGAGTCAGTTTATATTTTTCTCGCTCCGTATTTTTCTGCCAGCTCCTTAAACCCAGGAAGTGCCCCTTCAATCACTTTCTTGTCGACCGCATAGGCAATTCTGAAATAACCGGGTTTTCCAAAACCCCTGCCCGGAACAGTCAGGATTCTTTTTGATTGAAGCTCTTTGACGAAGGCCACATCGTCTTCAATGGGAGCTTTTGGAAAGAGGTAGAAAGCCCCTTGAGGTTTTACCATTTCATAACCAAAGGCGGTTAAGGCATTGTAAAAGAAATTACGCTTTTCCTCATATTCTTTGATGTTCACCGAATTCTTTTGGAGGGGAGCTACTAACCTTTGCATCAATGCCGGGGCGTTGACAAAGCCGAGAATTCGGTTGGCAAAGACCATCGCGGAGATCAGTTCGCCAACTTCCTCGCAAAGGGGACTGACCGCAACATAACCAATCCTTTCTCCGGGGAGAGAAAGATCCTTGGAATGAGAGGTCACCCGAATCGTATGGGGATAGTGACGAAATGCAATAGGAATCTGGATTTGATCGAAGACGATTCGTCTGTAGGCTTCATCCGTGATGAGGTAGAGGGTTTTCCCTCTCTCCTGACTTTTCTTTTTTAATAACTCACATAATTTTTTAAGAGAGGCCTGGTCATAAACAACGCCCGTTGGATTATTCGGCGAATTGATCAGGATGGCCTTGGTCTTTACTCCAATCGCCTTTTCAATTTCCGAGAGGTTGAGCGAGAAATCGCCATTGGTTTCGGCCAATCGAATTTCACCCCCACTATTTTCGATGTAAAATTTGAATTCCATAAAGTAAGGGGAAGGGACGATGACCTCTTCTCCTTCATCTAAGATTGCCTTTAAGACAACATTGAGTCCGCCGGCAGCACCCACGGTCATCACGACATGCTTTTCATCGAAAGGAAGCCCTGATTCTTCTTTCAGGTATTCAGCGATGGCCTTTCTCGTATCGCTGTAACCGGAGTTCGGCATATATCGATGCATTCCTGGAATGGGGCGGTCCACAAGGGCTTTCAATGCCATCTTCAGCGAAGCAGGAGGTTCGAGGTTGGGGTTGCCAAGGGAGAAATCATAAACATTTTCCTCACCGTAATTTCGTTTTAACTCTTCCCCTTCTTCAAACATTCGCCTCACCCAAGAGGCATTATTTAACGAGTTCTTCACTTTCTTTGAAATGGCCATGTCTGAAATCTCCTTTCTTGATCCCCTCTGCCTCAAAAATATAAAAAAGCCACAAGGTTTCCCCTATGGCTTTCAAAAATGAAAAAGCCATGGGGCCTTAAGGATCATCCATGGCTTCCATCCCACCATCGGGAATGGATTTATGGGTGACCCTTACAAAAATAAAAGAAGTAATAGAAGTTAATCATTTTTACCTTCCTGGTTGATATTATAAAGCACAAAAGAGTAGGCTTGTCAAGGAATTTGGCCCAGGTAAAATTGTAACAGAAAAAAGGCACTTTAAGGATTAACAGGATAGTTGATAAAATAATGGGAGGAAAAGGAAGAGCGACGGGTTCGATGAAGCCCGATCAACATAAAATTTCAAGCTCTCCTTGCCTCATCTTTTACAATATCTTTATCCCTGCACCAATTCCAGGGCGGTTTTTTCATCGGTGATCAAGGAGTGAATGTAACCTCCCCGAAGCGCGCCCTTGATGGCCTCGACTTTATGTGCGCCGCCGGCGACCCCGATGACATGCTGCATGGTCTTTAGTTTCTCCAGGCTGACGGCGACAAGTCGATTGTGAAAATCAACGTCGAGCCGATTTCCATCCTTATCGTAGAATTGCCCCAATATATCGCCCACGCCGCCCTGTTTCTGTAGGATTTCGAGTTCCTGTGAGGTGATATATCCAAACTGGGTGAACGTCGCATTCGCCGACATGGGACCGATGCCTACCACTGCAATGTTGGCAAGCTGGGCCAATTGCATGATCCGAGCGACCTCTGGTTCCTCCAGTATCAACCGGCAGGTATTCGGGAAGGAAACAAGCAACGGCGAAGGAATGATGTGAAATCGGCTGTTGAATTTGAAAAGCGGGTTGTTCTCCTCTCTGTACGTATTTTGAAGATAGGCAGTGATACCCCCGCTCAAAGTAACCATGGAGACTTTCTGGTGGTCCATCAAAGAGAGATGTTTCAGGGTCAGCGAAACGGTGTTGCCCCAGCCGAAACCCAAAAGGGTTTCTTCCTTGCTCAGATTCCTTTCGATATACTGAGCGCCCGCAGCACCAAGGTTTCTGTTGATCATCGGGGGATCCACCGCTGGAACGATAAAGGCATCTCGCAATTTCCATCGATCGATAACCTGTTTCTCGAGCTGAAGGCAATTGGTAAAAGGGCTGTTGATGTGAAAAGAGACAACCCCTTCCTGGCGGCATTGATCCAGGACTTTTATGACCCGCGCCCGGCTTAATCCCAGTCGAGTTGCAATTTCCTCCTGGGTCATTTCCGCCTTGTAATAGTACCAGGCCACACGGACATGCAATTCAGAGTAATCGCTATTGGACTGTGCCATATAACTTTTTCCTTAAAATTATTTGAAAAACCATTACAAATGTCACCGTCGGTATCAATATTAATATTTTTTTAATTATTAAGCAAGATAAAAATATAAAGATGGAGGGATAACTATCTAAATTTTTAATGATATGACGCATACATCCAGATTTTCGTATTCAAACAAATGTTATTTTGAATTATAAATGTGTTGACATAGACATCTTGATGTGGTATTGAGATGTCAAAATACAGCCCTTGCATTTGACTTCAACAGGAATCAACCGAGGGGGATGTCATGGTTAAAAACGCCGGCAATATTCTTGCAATTGACGCAGGAACGGGAAGCGGTAGAGCTGTTTTGTTCGACGTCCGCGGCAACCAGGTGGCGGTGGGCCAGGAAGAGTGGACCCATAAAAGCGATCCCAGATATCCAGACTCCATGGAATTCGATGTCATTCACAACTGGGAGCTGCTTTGCCGTTGTATCCGGCACGCCTGCCAACAGGCCGGGATATCCCCTTCTTCCATAGTCGCCGTCAGCGCCACCAGCATGCGCGAAGGGATCATCCTGTACAACGCGGAAGGTAAAGAGCTTTGGGGCTGTGCCAATGTTGACGCCCGAGCGGCCAACGAGGTTCGCCTTCTCAAAGAGCAATTTCCGGGCCTAGAGGAAAAATTCTACCACATCTCCGGGCAAACGTTCGCCCTTGGCGCTTTGCCCCGCCTGCTCTGGGTAAAAAACTTCATGCCCGAAGCCTATCGGCAGATCGCTAAGATCTCGATGCTCAGCGACTGGGTGCTGTTTCGATTATGTGGTGAAATCGCAACGGATCCGTCGAATGGAGGAACTTCCGGGATCTATTCTCTGGCTGACCGTGATTGGGTCCCCGAAATGGCCAGGACGGTCGGGCTGCCGCACGATATCTTTCCACCCTCCGTGGAAACCGGCACGGTCATCGGCAAGGTCACGGCCCAGGCTGCCAGGGATACGGGGCTTCCGAAGGGGTTGCCGGTAGTCATGGGAGGAGGGGACGTACAGTTGGGCTGTGTAGGGCTTGCCGTAGTAAGACCGGCTCAGATTGCAGTCCTGGGCGGTACTTTCTGGCAGCAGCTGGTCAATCTACCCGAGCCGGCTACGGATCCGAAAATGAATATCCGGGTCAACCCTCATGCGGTGCCGGGCTTGAGTCAAGCAGAAGCCATAACGTTCTTTGTCGGCCTCACCATGCGATGGTTCCGGGACGCGTTTTGCCAACCCGAAGCCGCCATAGCAGCAGAACGAGCCATGGATACCTATCATGTATTGGAAGAAATGGCCCGCGCAGTCCAACCGGGCTCCCGGGGAATCATACCCATTTTTTCGGACGTAATGCGCTATGGAAACTGGTACCATGCTGCCCCGTCGCTTCTCAATCTCCGTATCGATCCCTCCGTGTGTGGGAAGGCCGAGATATTCCGCGCCTTGGAAGAAAATGCAGCCATCGTTTCAGCGAACAATCTCAAACAGATTTTTGCGTTCACAACCGTTGATACAGATACGTTGGTCTTCGCCGGCGGGGCATCGAAGGGTTCACTATGGTGCCAGATTCTCGCCGATGTCACTGGTAAACAGGTACGTGTCCCGGTTGTAAAGGAGGCCACGGCACTCGGCGGGGGCATTGCGGCGGGCGTTGGAATCGGCCTGTACCCCGGGATAACCGATGCTGCAGATTCTCTTGTCCGTTGGGAAAGAGACTACGAACCGAACAGGGATCATTTCCAGATCTATCAAGAGGTCCAGGATAAATGGGCGAGGGCCTATGCCGTCCAGCGTTCTCTTGTGGATGAAGCTGTCACCCAAACCATGTGGAAAGCACCAGGCTTATAAATTCGATCGTCAAAAAACAGGAGGAAAAAGTGTACTACACTAACGAATTCCGACACCAATACCGCTTTGGAGATAACGGTCCCAAATATCTTTCCCGAGGCCCCCAATGCGATTTCGGAGTTGTAACGCTGCAGCCGGGGCAGGACTTCCAATCACATAAACACGAACTGATCGAAGAGTCCTTTTTTACCATAGAAGGCGAAGTCCACCTGTATTTAAACGGTGAATGCCACATTCTCAAAAAGGGGGACTATTTGCGTTGCGACCCCGGTGAAGTCCACTATTGTGTCAACAAGGGCGATGCCCCCTGGAAAGCTGTTTTTGTTAAGGTGCCCTATAACCCGGAAGACACTGTTCCCGTGGACAAAATGCAACCTGCCTCAAAACCATAATCCATCTTTTCATAGGATGATCTGAAACAGGAATCGACGACCGTGGACGTTCAAAACTCAGAGCTTGTCGAACTTAGAAATATCAGTAAAGCATTCGGCGGAATTCCGGTCCTGAAAAATGTAACCCTTCATTTACGTCGGGGAGTCATGCACGGCCTTGTCGGCGGAAATGGAGCAGGTAAATCGACCCTCATGAAAATTCTGTCCGGTGTTTATAACTGCGATAAGGGTGAAATGAGCATCAATGGACAGAATGTGAAATTCAAGCGTCCCTCCGATGCCCACGCCAGGGGCATCTATCTAGTCCCGCAAGAACCCGGGCTGTTTCCCTATCTTACCATTAAGGAAAATGTCCTGCTGGGATTAGGCTCTACTCTGAAGGATCCGGTTTTAAAAATCCGCTCCATCATGGAGGCGCTCGGCTGCGACTTTGCTCTCGATCAGATCGGAGCAGACCTGACCATCGCCAAACAGCAGCAGGTGGAATTGATCCGCGGCCTGGTGCGTGAATGTTGCGTGATCATACTGGATGAGCCGACCTCGGCGCTGACCTCCCGGGAAGTCGAAGCGCTTTTTGAAATGCTCAGGCGTCTGAAGAATGAAAAGAATATCTGTTTTGTTTACATTACCCATCGTCTCAATGAACTGTTCGATATCGTCGATGAGCTGACGGTACTGCAAAATGGTGCCATTATATCCCAGGGTCCGATCAATCAATACACCTTGAAAAAGGTGATCCAGCTGATGGTCCCGGCCGGCGACGGCAATGGAGAAAGGGCAAATACGAATGCCGCTTCATCCGGCGGCAGCGAGGACGAGGGCTGCCCAAAGGAAGGATCGGATTATATTCTGGAAGTCAACAATCTTACCGGAAGAGGTTTTTTCAATGTGACCTTGAATCTGCGCTGCGGCGAGATCTTGGGCGTAACCGGCGTGGTGGGCTCAGGCCGGACGGAGTTTGCCGAGTCTGTGGCCGGTATAAGAAAAGCCTTCGATGGCACCATCACACTGGAGGGCAAAAAGTTTTCACCGGCGAATCCTCAAGACTCGATTCGGCGGGGAGTCGCTTATCTGCCCGAAGACCGTCATCTTCATGGATGTTTTCTTGAAGGCACCGTCAAGGAAAATATATCCTCATCGGCGCTCCATCGTCTGTTTAAATTCATCATCAAGAAGAAAATAGAGGTCAATTTAGCCAAGACCTATACCAGGGCACTCAATATTTTAACCCCCAGTCATGATTCTCCGGCAAAGTACCTTTCGGGAGGAAATCAGCAAAAGATGGTTTTTGGAAAATGTCTGGCGGTGCAGCCGAAAATCCTGATCCTCGATGAACCCACGCGCGGCATCGACGCCAACGCCCGCAAGGAAATTTACGCAAGCATTCAACAATTTGCCAGACAGGGCGTCAGTATTATTCTGATCTCCTCTGATTTCGAGGAAATTAAGAACCTCAGCCATCGTGTTTTTATCATGTTCCAGGGCAGAACCGTAAACGAGCTGAGAAAACCTAACATCACCCTTGAAAATATCACCTTCTCCTCTTTCGGATACCGGGCAGGTGCAGATGAAACAGAAACTGATCAACCTGATATTGAGAAGGCCTGAGCTTCTGACCGTTGTGATCATTGTGCTTTACTATCTGTGCATCGGGATCGTCAACCCGCAGTTCATCGCCATGGATACCTTTGTGCGCATCTTATACAACGGTACGATGCTCATCCTGGTCACCGCCGGCGTGAGTGCGGTGATCATCACAAAAAACATCGATGCGTCCATCGGAAGCCTTTTGGGATTAGCGGCAACTTTTGGTGGCTCCTATTTGAACACGGCAGATCCTTCCCTCCTTATTTTTATCATGATCACAGTGGGTACTGGCTTGCTGGGAGGGCTTTTTAACGGCATCGGGGTGGCCTATTGCGGCGTGCCTTCGATTATTATGACGCTCGGAACACTGGCACTCTTTCGAGGACTCCTTGCCCTTTATACCGGCGGCAGTTGGATCGATACCGTCCCCGAGTGGTTCCTCAATTTTTCCCGCATACCGGTATTGGGTCTCTACTATCCCACCTGGATCACGCTGATCCTCCTGGGGGGACTCATTTTATTTTTCGGCCGTTTCAGATGGGGCCGCTATATCTATGCCACCGGCAACAGCCTGGATGGCTCCCTCCTCCAGGGTATCCCTGTGAAAAGAACCGTCCTGCTAGCATTTTCCCTGTCCGGAGTCATGACAGGAATTGCCGCTCTTATTTTCACATCGCAGATCGGGACCATTCCGACTCAGGCCGGTGTTGGAATGGAAATAAAGGCAATCGCAGCGGCCGTCATCGGAGGCATCAGTCTCATGGGAGGCACCGGCAGCATCGTCGGGGCGGCCCTCGGCGCCGTGCTTCTTGAGACGATATCCTATTCGCTGGTTTTCTTTAGGGTCCCGGGATATTGGAATAGTTTTATCTCGGGGTTTTTATTGCTGGTGATTGTGGTGGCAAACTCACGTATTGAGATCTATTTGCGCAATGAAAAAGAGCGCGAGATCGACGAGAAGGTGAAAAGGCGGTACCTCCAACTTGCGGAAAAAACGCTTTAGTTTCGGGGCATCATTATGGGTAGCCTGAAGAAATACCTGTTGTGGCCGAGTGTTCTCATTTTACTCATCCTGATTGAATTCGGCATATTCGGCACCTTCAGTTCCAGATTTCTCAATATTTCTAACCTATTGTACAGTATCGGGGATTTCCTTTATATTGCCATTGCCGCCTTGCCGATGACTCTCATTATCGCATCGGGGGCAATCGATATTTCCATCGGCGCCATTATGGGGCTCGGCTCGATCCTTACAGGCCTTGTCTGGGTAAAGACCGGCAATATCCAACTGGCCTTTTTTGCGGGCTTGGCCGGTGGAGCCGTCTCCGGCTTTATCAATGGCTCACTGATCCTGATGACTCAAGTCAATTCCCTCGTCATCACACTGGGGAGCAGCTTTCTCTTCTCCGGCCTTGCCCTTACCTTGTCGGGATTGGCAGGCAGCACGGGTTTCGAAGGCATCGGCGGATTCCCTGATTCGTTCGTTAATATCGCGAATGGAGAAGTCCTTGGATTGCCCAATCCGGTGATCATCTTGCTGGGTTTAATCATTCTTTTTTATTTCATCCTGCATCATACGAAATTCGGCCGCTATCTCTTCCTGATCGGAATGAGCCCCGAGGGGGCCCGCTATTCAGGGATTCCCACCGCCAGAGTCGTCGTTATCACTTACGTCATCAGTGGAATCATTGCGGCCTTTGCCGGGATCATGCTTGCTTCTTACTTTACATCCGCTCGAAGCGATCTGGGGGCCGATGCACCCCTTACGGTCATTACCTGCACCGTGCTTGGGGGGGCGAGCATCTACGGAGGCACGGGCAGCATCATCGGGACGACCCTGGCAAGCCTGTTGATCGGTTATTTGAAGTACGGACTGCAGATGATAAAAATCACGTCCCATCAAACAAACGTATTTCTCGGTATCGTTTTGATCGTCTCAATTTCCGGAAGATATTTCTGGGAGCAAATGAGCAGCCGGCACAAGAACAAGATGGCCCTGAAACATGAAGAGTTGCTCTAATCCTGATGGCTGAAAGGAGGTGAAATCATCATCCATTGATGGAGGTGTTCGAATGATGCTAACATTAACAAAAAAGGAGGAAAAATATCATGAAAAGGCTGGTTTTGGTTTTGATCGCTATCTTTTTGTTGACTTCAACCATCGCTCCGGGTGTCTTTGGAGCAGAAAAGTATAAGATCGCTTTCCTGCCGAAAATCATCGGCAACACTTTCTTTGAAGTGGCGGGATCACGCGCCGTCCAAATGGGCAAACAGATCGGGGCCGAAGTCACCTATGACGGCCCGGCGGTCGCTTCGGTTGCGGAGCAGGTGAAATTTATTAACACCTTCGTGAACCAAGGCTATAACGCAATCGTTGCTTCGGCTTTGGATCCGAACGGGCTGAACCAGGCACTGAAGCGCGCCATGAGTAAAAATGTCATTATCGTGACCTGGGACTCCGACGTCGATCCTCATTACCGGACCTTTTACGTGAACCAGGGGACTCCGGATATACTAGGGCGGGTACTGGTCGACATGGTGGCGTCGCAGCTGCCCAACCCCCAGCAAGAGACCAAAGTCGCATTCCATTATTCCTCTCCTACGGTGACAGACCAGAATTCCTGGGCGAAATTTGCGGAAAAAATTATCAAGACCGAATATAAAAAATGGAAGATCCTGACCTGGCAATATTCGGATATGGACTTTCCCAAAGCCGTATCGGTGGGCGAGCAGTTGCTGAAGACCTATCCCGACGTCAATGCCATTATCTGCCCTGATTCCACCGCTTTTCCTGGACAGGCAAAGGCAGCCGAGAACCTCAACAAGACTGGAAAAGTCATCGTGGTAGGATTTACCACCCCCAGTACCATTCGCCAGTACATCCAGCGCGGAACGGTGGTCAAGGGCGCGCTCTGGGATTGCGGCGTTCAGGGTGCGGCCGGCGTCTATACGGCCTATAAGCTGCTTAAAGGCGAAAAGATCCAGGTGGGCAGTTCTTTTACGATTCCCGGAATAACGGGAGATTTCAAAGTGGTGCCCAATCGTCTGCAGGGCGGTGACATGTACGAAAAAGGCGATCTGGCCAATGCAAAGGATAATGGCATCATCCTTCTGCCGGAGCGGCTTATTTTCACGAAGGAGAATATCGACAAATACAACTTTTAGTGGTGTACCCCATAAATAGAACAACTATGCTTGGAAATGATTATTTCCATCAAAAAAAGCTCTGCCCTATGAAATATAGCGTTATTTCTGTTGTGCACCACTAGCCGGAAAGGCTTGACTGGATAGCGAGGCTCCTGACCTGCATCAGGAGCCTCTGCCCTTCCAACTTTATGTTACTAACAGTCTCACCCCCACCCTAACCCTCCCCCATCAAGGGGGAGGGAACTTATTGGTTATTCCCTCTCCCCTGGCGGGAGAGGGCGAGGGTGAGGGGGAAAGGAGAACGCGGATGCCCGACATGGATGAAATCAGAGAGGCAAAACAGTTTTATACCGATATCCCTCAGAAGACGGAGGGTTTTTTTCTTAAAGGAACGAATTCGCTGGATTGGGGGATGAAAAATCGCCTTTCACGCATCTTCAATCCCGAGACCGGCAAAACGGTCATGCTGGCCATCGATCATGGTTATTTTCAGGGCCCCACCACGGGCCTGGAGAGAGTCGATATCAACATCCTTCCCCTGGTACCGTATGCGGACACGCTGATGCTCACCAGGGGAATACTCAGAAGCATCATCCCTGCTTCCACGACCAAGTCGATCGTCCTCAGGGTATCCGGCGGTACGAGCATCTTAAAAGAGCTTTCCAACGAAGACATCGCGGTCGATATCGAAGACTCCATCCGGCTCAATGTCTGTGCCATGGCCGTTCAGGTCTTTATCGGAGGCGAATACGAGAAGCAGTCCATCATCAACATGACGAAAATGGTCGACTTCGGCACCCGCTACGGCATACCGACCCTCGCCGTCACTGCGGTGGGAAAAGAGATGGCCCGGGATGCCCGCTACTTCAGGCTTGCCACACGGATTTGTGCCGAGCTCGGTGCTCACTATATCAAGAGCTACTACGTGGAAAACGGATTTGCAACCGTTACATCCGCCTGCCCCGTACCGATCGTGATGGCGGGGGGAAAGAAGATTCCGGAGCTCGACGCCTTGACCATGGCATACAGAGCGATTCAGGAAGGAGCGGCTGGTGTGGACATGGGTCGCAACATCTTCCAGTCCGAAGCACCCATAGCGATGCTGCAGGCGGTACGCGCCGTGGTTCATCATAACGAAACCCCCAAAAAGGCGTTTGATCTTTACAAGACCATAAAAAACAAAAAGTAGATCGGCGGTCTACCCGAAGCACGCGGGTTTCAGATTTGA
>CAZEKS010000019.1:0-13528 GCA_964512795.1 uncultured Syntrophaceae bacterium | reverse complement strand
GAATGAAGAGTGCATGGGTTTCAAAACTTCCGAAGAATGGGCTTGGCTATCTAGTTCGTGATCGTGCCCAGGAGTTTGGAGTCAACTGCTCCCATATCGTCTGGCCTGATAAAGGGAGGGCAGGAACTTACTTTGTAGAATTTGGGGCATCACCCCGGGCTTCGAGCGTCCTTTATGATCGGGCAAACTCAGCGATCAGCATGGTTCAACCCGGTGAGATCGACTGGACGAAGGTCTTCGATGGATCGAAACATTTCCATATCAGCGGCATCACCCCTGCCCTGAGCGCATCAGCAGCAATGGTGACATCTGAAGCCTTGAAGGCTGCGAAGAAAGTGGGTTGCACTGTCTCCTATGATCTCAATTACCGGAAGAAACTCTGGACACCAGCCGATGCAAAGAGAATCCAAGAACCCATGATGGCAGATGTCGATATCCTTATCACGACCGAAGAGGATACGAATGTCGTCTTCGGCATTAAGGAGGAGGATTATGAGGCTGTGGCTGAAAGACTGGCCCAAACCTTCAAATTCAAAATCGTCGCCATCACCTTGAGGGAAGACCTCTCCGTCTGGAGGAACAACTGGACGGCCATTGCTTATCAGGATGGAAAGATCTTCAGGGACAGAAAGTATGAGGTGGAGATTGTGGGCAGTGGGGGCAGGGGATTCTTTTACAGCAGGGTTTCTTTACGGTTGGCTCAAGGAGAACGATGTTCGAAAAGGCGTCCAGTATGGAAATGCCTTTGCCGCACTGAAGCATACCTTACCTGGGGATTTCAACTGGTGTACCCTGGAAGAGGTGGAAAACCAGTTAAAGGGAGCAGGGTTAAGGATTTCGAGGTAATTCAACAACAAGAAATTGAATGATAGGAGAATAATCAAATTCCAAACATCAAAAACCAAATAATAACCAAAATCCCGATGACCAAACTATAAGATTAACCAATATATGCTTTAGTTATTTGATCACTGGAAATTGGAATTTATTTGGAACTTGGCCCGCCTGCCACAGGCAGGGATTTGGTGATTGGAATTATGCTATAGGAGGACCGTATGGAAAAACGAGAAGTGTTCAACCGGATGGTTTCAGAAGGATTGATTCCAATCGTTCGTGTATCTTCAGCTCAGGAGGCCATCGATGTGGCCGGTGCGATCAAAGGGGGTGGAGTCAGCCTGATCGAGATTACTATGACCGTTCAAGGCGCAATCGATGCGATCAAAGAACTGACCCAGAAATACAAGGACGAGATCATTATGGGTGCAGGAACAGTCTTAGATCCTGAAACGGGGAGGGCTGCACTCCTCGCCGGCGCCCAATTTATTGTGAGCCCCACTCTCAATATTGATCTCATCCAACTCGCCCATCGGTACAGCGCTGTCGTGATCCCAGGGACCATGACGCCTACGGAGATTTTGACTGCCTGGAATGCAGGAGCCGATATGGTGAAGGTCTTTCCCGCTGCCCAACTAGGAGGACCAGAATATATCAAGGCGATCAGAGGGCCATTACCACAAATTCTTCTTGTTCCCACTGGCGGTGTAAATCTCCAGAATGCCGGTGCCTTTATCAAGGCCGGTGCCACTGCCCTCGCGGTCGGAGGCGAACTGGTGGATAAGAAGGCGATCAAGGAGAAAAAGCTTCATATCATTACAGAAAATACTCGTGCCTTTCTCAAAGCGATCCGAGAGGCAAGAGGTAAGTAAAAGATTTAAGAGTTATGAGTTATAAATTGAGAATTAAAAATTGGCTATTGAAAATTGATAATTGAGAATCGTTAATTGAGCTATTAATGTGCATCTCCTTTCAATATACAGATGACGCTTTGGACGGGTTCATTCAATCCTCTCATTTTTTTCGTTCTTTGCGGCGTTCATTAATAACGTCAAAAACGACTGCGATGATGAGTATCAAACCAGTTACCAGCCCTTGCCAGTAGACATCTACGCCCAAGAGATTGAGCGAATTGGCTAACACCCCCATAAAGAGGGCGCCTAAAAAAGCACCAAATACAGATCCTTCACCACCGCTTAGACTTGCACCGCCTATAATGGCGGCTGTAATTACACGCAGCTCTAGTCCGGTGCCAACCGTTAAAGAAGCCGAACCAAAACGAGCGGTGATCAATAGCCCTGCAATGCCAGCCAAGACAGCAACCAGACAGTAGTTAAAAATCTTGACCAGATCAACGTTGATTCCCGACAAACCAGCGGCTTTTTCATTTCCTCCGATATAGTAATTCTGCCTCATGAAGCGGGAATTCCGCATCAGTATATCTCCGATGATCACCAGGGCTACCATCACGTAAATAGGATACTGGACATTGAACAGGCGACCTTGGCCGATGACGGTGAATGACTCAGACAAATTGAGTACAGCCCGGCCTTTGGCAAGGACCAACAAAAGGCCCCGGATGCTTATCATCATTCCAAGAGTAGTAATAAAGGGGTTGATTTTCATCTTGGCGATCAAAAGCCCATTCACTACTCCCACACCAAAAGCGGCAAGAAGGCCTACCAAGATCGATAAAGTCACTAAAACACCCGCGTTCAAAGTCAGCCCGGTAACAACACCTGAAAATGCCAGTATCGAGCCAACGGATAAATCCAGCCCTCCCGAAATGAGCAGTATGACCATACCGACGGCTATTGTAGCCTCTACCGAAAGCGCCAATAAAATCGCTTCAATGTTCCGCCAGCTCAGGAAAACCGGCGACGCTAAAGACATGCAGAGACCGAAAATAATAATAACCAGGATTAATACAAATTCACGGTAAGCGGTTAAGGCTTTCAACCCGCCAATGAACATCATGTTACGGTCAACATTTTCCATTTTTGATTCCAATTCGCCTCCGTTGCGTGGATCTGCATTAGTAAGATTGACAAATGCCCCTTAAGACGGCCCAAACTGGTGCGATTAACCTTTTGAGTTCTCCTTTGCATCCGGCGCTGTGGTGCATGTCAATGGCTGGTTATTGATTCCTGTTGCAAATGAGAGGATTAATTCCTCCGAATAATTCTCAGGCAGAACTTCTCCTTTAATCTCGCCCTGGTGCATAACAAGGATCCGATCGCACATGCCGATGAGTTCCGGCAAATCGGAAGAAATCACTATGATGCCGGTTCCAGCCGATGCGAATCCCCGCAATTTTTGATAAATCTCCGCCCTCGCGCCCACGTCAACCCCACGGGTGGGTTCATCAAAGATGATCACTTCTGGCCGGATACCCATCCACATGGCGACCAGGCATTTCTGTTGGTTGCCCCCGGAGAGGTTGAGAACCTTTTGATAAATGGTGGGAGTCGCAATAGCAAATTCCTCTACCTTTCCGAGAGCATGGCGATTAATAAGTTTCTTCTTCATGAAACCGATTGGCGAACTCAACTGTTTCAAAAATGGTGCGATCAGGTTATCCCGGATCTGCATACCAAGAAATAGTCCCAGAGCTTTGCGATCCTCTGTCAAATAGGCAATCCGGTATCTAATGGCATCGCGAGGCCCGGCAATCTTAACTGGCTTGCCGTCAAGGTATATTTGACCTGAATCCTTTGGTTCGGCCCCGAAAATGGCTCGGGCGAGCTCGGTCCGCCCAGCGCCAACAAGACCGGCAAGGCCGAGAATCTCACCGCGGCGAAGCCCAAAGGTAATTTTGTGAAAGACCCCTTCACGGCAGAAGTTCACAACCTGAAAATATTCAGATGAAAAGGTTTTTCCGGAGACAGCGCCATATACGTTTCGAATTTGACGTCCCACCATCATTGAAACCAGATCGGCTTCAGTAACTTCGGTAACCTTTTCGATCCCGACATGTTTCCCATCGCGCATCACCATGACACGATTGGCGATCTTGAATACTTCAGAGATTTTGTGGGTAATATAGATAAAGGACATCCCCTGATCCTGGAGTTTGCGGATGTTATGGAAAAGATAATCGATTTCCGCTTCGGCGAGGGATGAGGTAGGCTCATCTAAGATAAGTACGATGGGTTTGGTGGAAATAGCTTTTAGGATTTCCAGAATTTGTCGCTGTCCCATGGAAAGCCTCTTGACTAGCATCACGGGATCAAGATCGAGAATGAACTTGCCGAGCAGGTCCTTGGTCTCCTGATACAGCTTTCGCCACCGAATATTGTTGACCGGTCCTACTGGATGACGATTCGCAAAGATATTTTCGGCGACCGAAAGATTACTCACCAGAGATAGTTCCTGGAAAACCGTGCTGATGCCTTTGCGGATGGCATCGTGAGACGATTGAAATGAAACGGATTTTCCGTCGAGAATGATACGACCCTGATCGGGGCTTAAGACACCACCCAGCATGTTGGTTAATGTGCTTTTACCGGCGCCATTTTCACCGACCAAGGCTAAAATTTCTCCTTTTTGCAAACTAAAGCTTACATTATCTACAGCAAGGACTCCCGGGAAGTTTTTTGAGATATTTTCAACCCTGAGTATTTCTTCCATTCCTACAAATCCTAGTTCCAAAAAGGCAAAGATCAAACTTAGTATTTTGAGTGGTTATTATAGAAGAGTTAAATTATTGCAACCCCAGTGATCAAAAAAGTACGCAGGGATGCAGGTTTTCTGCATCCCTGCGTATAACCGGTGTTACGGCTTATACAATTTGTTAGCGTCTAGAAAGTACTTCAGATTGGATTTGTCGGCATAGTTTACGGTCATGTAAACATTTACCGGTTCGGAGCTGACGCCGGCCTTCTCATTGTCTGTGGTCAACGCCGCCTGATTGTGCACATGGTTATACAAGACCAATAGTGCCCAATACGCCATCGCTGCATCATTTTGTACTACAGTGCCGGTGATGACACCTTTTCCAATCTTCTGAAGAACATCGGAATTTCTGTCCATTGAGACAATCTTCACTTTACCGGCCTTACCAGTCTCTTCAGCCGCTGTTGAGGAACCAATTCCTCCTGTGGAATCAGTACAGGCAAAACCAGCCAGGTCCGGGTTGCGCAGCATGATGTCCTTGGCAACGTTGACAGCCGTTACCGTATCAGCTTTGGTATCCCCCACCTGCACCACCGAAATTTCAGGGAAAGCCTTGAAAGCTGCCCTGAAGCCTTCTTCTCTATCATCAAACATCTTAACGCTGGGAATACTGAGGACTGCAACCTTCCCTTTGCCGTCCAGAGCTTTGGCCAACTTCTGGCCTCCCAGGAAACCTAACGTATATTGATGGGAGCCGACGAATGCCAGCCGCTTTGAATCCGGAAGATCACCAAGGATTGTGACCACCGGAATGCCAGCTTCGGTCGCCTTGTTAATCGAAGGTATCAAACCTGGTTCGACCGCAAAGGCCACGATTCCCTTGGGTTTTTTAGCAATCGCCTGGTCAAAAGCGGCAACCATTGCAGTCAGATCATATTCCGCGGGTCCGACATAGGTTGTTTTGACGCCGAGTCGCTGGCCTGCCCATTTCCAACCGAATTTGTGGGCGTTGAAGAACTCAAGATTGCCCATACAAGAGACATAGATGTACTCTTCCGCTCCAAATGCTACGTTTCTATTACCAGGAAAAAAGATGAAAAAGGAGCTGAGTACCAATACCATTGCCACCATCATTCTTGGTTTCATGTTATCCTCCTTTTCTTATGGGTTGGCCTGTTAAAAAGATGCGGGTCCATTCATTTCACTTTTTGGGAAAGATGATAACTAGACATTCACCTCCTTTCTTGAGATTGCAATGCTACGAACTGATGTTAACAATCAGATAATCAGATGCGACCGAATTCATCTATCAATTCATTAACCGTTTTGCCGGCTGCAATCGCCTTTCGAGTTGCCTCCTCCCGCTCAGCCTGCTCTTTCGCCAGGTTAAGAACGGATTCAAGGTCCTCATTAGGAACAACCGTGACACCGTTTTCATCGGCAATGATCATATCTCCTGGTTTCACTCCCACGCCCCCACACTGAATCGGGACATTGATATCAAGTTCGTCTTTTCTCTTCGAATACATGGTATGGGTACCGCGCGCAGTGACTGATCGGGAAAACAGAAAAAATCCCAAATCCCGAAGCTCGTCGATGTCCCTTACTGCTCCATCAACAATAGCCCCACTTATTCCTTTTTGAAGGCAAAGCCGGCCCATAAGTCCCCCCCAAACTGAGGTCTCCGTATCACCGCCAGCGTCCACGACGATGACATCCCCGGCCTGGGCTACCGGCAGCGCATCGAGGGGATCTTGGAGGTCACCGACTGAGAGCTTGACTGTCAAGGCGGGGCCAACGAGAGTGCCATTTGAAATCGGTTTAATTGAGCTGTGCATCACACCGCGCCGCCTTTGAACATCCGCAAACACGCATGATGCACTGTAGCATTTGGCAACTTCCTGATACTGCTCGACGATAGCCTTGTTCGGTCGTTTGAATTCATTTATGATCTGAGGCATTTATTCTTTTCCTCCTTCCTGTAAGAGGATAAATTGAGAGTTGTTCGAATTCAGTCAAGATGCGCGAGAGTAACTGCCGTCAGGCAACTTGACTCTATTGACCGGAGATAACGGCGGATGACCGCTCAGAACACGGACGACTTCTTCCGCCGCGCGTCGTCGTGCCTCGTGGATTGATTCTTCAGAATAATACGCTGAATGGGGTGTAATAATGATGTTGTCCAGCGTGAACAAGGGGCTTTTCGGCTTCCAGTCTCTCAGTTTAGTCGGCTCTGGATCGAGATCGTCAACGCCGGCCGCGCTGATCCATCCCTCCTTGAGTGCCCTGTAAAGAGCATCACTATTCACCAGTGGGCCCCGGCTGGTGTTGATAAGGACAGATAAAGGTTTCATCTTTTTCAATTCCGCCGCGCCAATCATCCCTCGAGTCTCAGAGGTTAGGGGTACCTGAATCATCAGATAATCTGTCTGCTCGATAAGTTCATCAAAGGAAACGGGTATCACGCCGTAGGGGACAATGGCTTCCTTCGCAAGGTAAGGATCGTAGGCAATCAATCGCACCCCAAAAGGTTTAGCCCGCTCTGCGATTGCCCGCGCGATCTTGCCAAATGCTAAGAGACCCATTGTACGACCGCGCATCCGGTGAATCGGCTGTCCGATCTGCCAGCGCCAGATGCCTGAACGTGTGCTTTTATCATAAGTCTTCAATTTTCTAATGCAGGAAAGCAACAGGCCCATAGCATGGTCGGCTACTTCATTGACACAATAGTCCGGAATATTTGTTACCAAGATGTTTCGTTGGGTGGCGGCCTCCACATCAACGATGTCAACGCCGGTTCCGTAGCGGGCGATTAATCTACAATTTGTGAAAGCATCGATGGTTTTTTCTCCTACACGCGCATACTGCGTAATCACGGCCGCAGCGTCATGGGCCACCTCAATCAGTTCATCCTCGCTCTTACATTGGGCCGCAACTAATTCAAATCCTGCACCTTCAATCAATGGTCTTTCAACATTGACATTACCATAATCATAATCAGCAATGACCACTTTTGGTTTTCGACTCATCAAAACACCTTTTTAGGAGTATCTTGTTATCCATGGTTCCCTGAGAAGTTTTTAATAGTTCAACTCGAATCAGGATAGTAGGGAGCAGAATTACGGATAGTTCGGTTCATCAGTTCCAGTATGATTTGGGTCTGTCCTATCTACCGGTTGGGACCTGGTGTCATAAGACTGGACACGCTGCCTTGAGTAAAGTAGAATCCCTTCCTTCCAAGCAGGTAAAGATTTCCCTTCAAAGAAAATATCATAAAGCATCAACCCTAAAGGCTTATGAGTACATCCTCTGGGCCCCTGGGCCAATCCTTCCACCTCACTCAGATGCCTGTATAAGCGCCGCCATAGCTGCTGAGTTTTTACCACAGGTCCACATGGTCATTGGCCGGCTGAAGACCTGGCTTCGGGGAACCCACTTCCATGTATCCAAGAAAAATCTGGATTGATATCTGGCTGAATTCTCCTATCGTCTTCATCGTCGTCGTGGCTTTTGATTAAACGTAGGCCCCGGGTGAATAGGTCAACTCATAGCTGTGGCTGTAAATCTCAACGATATTGCCGAATGGGTCTTCACAATAGACCATTCGATAAGGTTTATCATTGGGGTAGTAGTAACGAACCGGCATTCGCTGTTTGCCACCATGCTCGACGATCTTTTTGGCTAACCCCTCCACGTCGGGGTCCTGCACGCTAACATGGAAAATGCTGCTTTTCCAGTATTCGAAATGCTTTTCAGGCGGCCGCGCATTTTTAAATTCGAAAAGTTCTACGCCGATCCGGTCGCCCGTAGATAAGTGGGCAATTTTAAACCTTTCCCAGCCTTCACCAAAGACATCGTCGCACATAACGCCAATAGCGCTGTCATCCGAGACGATTTCAGTTGGTGGCATGATGACATACCAACCAAATACTTCGGTATAGAATTTTACCGCCTTCTCAAGATCAGTAACTGAAATTCCAATGTGAGAAAGTGTTCTTGGATAAGCCATCATAACTCACTCCTTTCATTTTATTTGGTTAAATGCCTATTTTTTATCATCCAGTGTGCGATCCAATTTAAGGATTACGTGATGGTATTAACCGTCGAAAGACCTGCTCTATTTTCTCCCGCCATATATCTATCACTACTGCGAGAAGAATAATCAAACCGATAATAATGTTTTGCAATGAAGTAGGCACCGCATTTAGATTTAAACCGTTTTGGACAATGACAATGGTGAGTGCACCGAAAAGCGTCGAAATAATATTCCCTCTGCCTCCGTATAAACTTGCGCCGCCGATTACTGCAGCAGCAATAGCCTGTAGCTCCATTCCCACACCGTAATTAGGCGAACCGGAATTGAGCCGAGCGGCCATCAGAATCGATGCCACAGCAGCCATAAAGCCGGCAATGGCAAAGGCAAATAATTGGGTTTGCTCAACATTGATGCCAGAAAGTTTGGATGCGGCAGCATTGCCACCCACGGCGTAAATATGGCGGCCAAGCCTTGTATAGCGCATCACAAAGCTGGCGAGAGCGAAAAAAAAGACAACATAGAAAAAGGGCATTGGAATGCCAAAAAACTTAAAGTAGAAAAGGCGATCTAGCAAATCTGAAACTGAGAATATCGGTGAACCGTTATTGAACATGAAAGCCATACCCCGGTACGCACTCAATCCAGCTAACGTCGTTATAAAAGAAGGGATCCGAACATAAGCGGTCAGAAATCCATTGATACCCCCCAGGAAGGAGCCAAGCAGCAATATCAGGACAATCGCAATGGGCAAGGAAATGTGGCCAAACTTAACGCATGTGGCAAAGACCATCGTCATCAGAGCAATCATTGAACCCGGGCTGAGATCGATGCCTGCCGTAAATATCACGATGGTGGATCCAATCGCCATTAAAGAGACGATACTGATCTGTAATGCAAGGTTAACAAGATTGTTCACCTCCAAAAATCGCTCAGTGGTAAGTGTTACCAGGATTGCAACGACCATGGCTGCCGCAAACGGCCCTACAACTTGAGATCGAAAAAGTGATTTAAAAAATTTCTTCATCTTCAGATCCCTTTTGAATCCATCTCCTGAGTTCGCCTTTTATCAAGCCTATTGCAGATAGTTCAGATATCAATTACATGTTTCTTATCCTTGAATCACTTCTCTTTCTGGTAGCACACAAGCGTTTAGATCTTCTAATAAGGGTGCTTTAACGGAACTTTGCACAAGATCTTCATGATGCAGGTCTTTGGCATCCGCAATTCGCACAATCGACCCGTTCCGAACAATGCCGATGCGATCGCTCATGGCAAGCAACTCGTCGGGATCGGAGCTGATAAGAATAACCGCTTTCTTCTGTGCTGTTATGTCGTTAATCAAATGAAACACGGCAACCTTGGCGCCGATGTCTATTCCCTGTGTTGCCTCATCGAGTATGAAAACATCGGCCTGGGAAAACAGCCATCGGGCAAGAATCACCTTCTGCTGATTTCCGCCTGACAACTGGGCAACCAGTTTCGTTTCACACTCCGGAGAGATGTTTAGCTTTTCAATGTATGTTTGACAAACTTCCAGCTCTTTCTTGAGTTGAAGAAGCCCTCTCTTCATCACACCTTTCAGGTTAACAATGGTTTCGTTGGGTGGGGCCGCGAAGTTGAAGAATAGGCCGTCAACTTTGCGGCTTTCGGTGAGAAAAGCAATCTTACCCCGGATAGCATCCTGTGGCGAGTGAAAAGACACCTGCTGACCGTTCAAATGAATCGAGCCATTTGTGAGCGGATCAATCCCGAAGATGGCACGGGCGATTTCTGTCCGGCCGGATCCCAATACCCCCCCTAAACCGAATACCTCTCCCCGGTGAACCGAAAAGCTCACATTGTTCACTTTATTTTCTGTGCAAATGTTCCGGACTATCAAGAGGGGAGTATCTGTTCTGTTGATCACCTTGGGGAAGTAATTCTTTACTTCTTCCCCTACCATTTTCCTGACGATATAACTGAGGTCAATTTCTGATTCGTCAGCAGTACTGACCACCTGACCATCCTTTAATATGGTAATGGAATCGACAAGATTTACAACCTCGTCAAGCCGGTGGGAGACATACAGTATTGATTTCCCCTGTTGAGCCATACGGCGCAGGAGCCGATGCAAATTGGTGATCTCATCCGTCCCCAAGGCAGCAGTCGGTTCATCAAGTATGACCATCGATGCATCGACCGCAAAGGCTTTGGCAATTTCCACCATCTGCCGCCCGGAAACTGATAAATTACCCACTTCCTCATCGGGATCAATTGCAATTTCCAAGCTTTCAAGAATCCGGGCAGCTTCTTTCCTCATGGTGTTCCAGCAGACTACACGGCTTTTGTCTTTGATAGGGAGACGGCCAAGGAAAATATTTTCCTTGACCGTCAAGCTTGGTACCAAGGAAAATTCCTGGAACACAGTAGCAATGCCATAGGAACGGGCAACAGTTGGTGTGCTAATTTTAACCGGCTTCCCTTTTAACAGGATGGTGCCTGCGTCCGGTTGGTAGACCCCTGAAAAGATTTTAATCAAGGTGGTCTTTCCGCAACCGTTGGCGCCCAATAAGGCATGTATCTCACCTGGATAGATCGAAAGTGAGACATTATCATTTGCCTTCACGCCCGGAAAGTACTTGGTGATGCCGATTAATTCCCAAACCGGCTTGCCACTGCGAACCATTGTTATTGCCTCACTTCAACCGTGCGCTAGTATTGCTTGGAAGGTTTTGGATAAAGTCTTTCCGGATGTTTCAAAGCCTGCAGCACATTGGACTTGTCGACGATGGTTGTCGGGGTTTCCACGAATCCTCCCTTGAAGGATTTATTAAAAATATCGAGCACTACCTGCAGGGCAACCTGTCCCATGACAAAGGGAGTGGTATCAACGGTTGCGGTCACTTTGTCCTCATAGATTGCTTCCAGTCCGCAGGCGGTGTCCCCGTCATTACCCAGCAGAATGAGGTTGCCTCTGCCGAGAGCCTTAGCAGCCATAGAGGCGCCGAAGATCTCGTAATCGTTGGCCGCAAAAATGACCTGGATTTCGGGATGGGCTTGAAGCATGTCCATGCCGGCGGCATTTCCGCCTTCGACATTCCACTTGCCATCCAGACTGCTTACCACCGTGAAGTTGGAGCCCTTGATGGCATCTAAGAAGCCGCCACACCGCTCGGTTGAATGATATCCGGGCTGCCCTTCAAGGACGCCCACTTTCATAGGTTTGCCTTTGGCCAATTTTAACGCATACTGCCCTATTTTGTAGGTTCCTTTTCGCTGGGAATATCCAACCACAGCGTGGATAGCCGTAGGGAAATTGGGGATATCTGAATTAACGATGGTAACAACGATTCCTTGATCTATAGCCCTTTTCAGAAGTGGGGCTGCCGCGTTTTCATCATGGGTGGAGATAATAATGGCATCCACCTTCTGGCTGATTACATCCTGCAGCATGCCCATTTGGCCGTTGATGTCTGCGCCACTCTGGGGAGCCAACATAAAGGTATTCGGCCCTGTTTTTTTGGCAAGGTCTTTGATCCCTTCTCCGATGGCAATGTAATAATTGAACTCTGTGGCGGGAGGCATATAGGCAACGCGGAGCGTCTTAGGATCTTTCTTTTTGATACTATCAACGCTGGCTTGGGCTTCTTTTTTGAGCGGGACTGGTTTGGCATAGTCCACTGCAGAGGCAGGAATACTGGTGATAAACGCTAAACCGATAATAACGAAAACAATAAAAGCAAATTTTTGATTGGTTCTCATCTTCGTCTCCTTTCTTTTTTTTAACTGTTACAAAATTTGGATGAATAAAATGAATCGGCAGCTTTGTCTTTGTAATCATCACCTCCTTTTGTTCCCCAATTTGTTATTCGATAGATCCATTGAGCGAAAGCGAGCGACAGAAATCCCAGAAAATTATTCAATCTCGCACCGTTCCAATACAGGCAATTGCAAACAGTACATAAGACTTACTACTAGATCGTGGAAGGATTGACTTATCCGCAAAATTTGGGTTCATTGAGGCCTTTCATATCAACCATGACCGCAAATAATCCACCGGATAACGGCTCTGCCTTGATTTGCTCCGGCGTCATGAGATAACGGGCAGTGGTCACGTAAAGCACATCGAGGTCTTTTCCCCCAAATGCAAGGCAGGTGGGATTCATTACGGGAATAGAAATGACCCGATCCACGGTGCCCTCTGGGCGGTAGCGAACCACCCGATGGCCATTCCATTGTGCATTCCACAAACACCCCTCTGAATCGACGATCGACCCATCCGGCGTTCCAGGTTGATCTGAAAAGTCGGCAAAAACCCTTTTATTTGAGATGTCACCGGTGTTGGTATCGTAGTCATAGGCCCAAATCTCACCGGTCGGCGTGTCAGCAAAGTACATCACTCGACCGTCAGGACTAAAACAGGTACTGTTTGCGCAGGCCACACCGGATATGATTTTGTGGACACTTAAATCCCTGTCCACTCGGTAGACATTTGAAATCCTCTCGGACTTACCCGATTCGTCCACACCACCGACGATGAATCGACCTTGACGATCACATCTGCCATCATTCATCCGTGTTGTAGCTAAATCGGGTTCAATAACCTTAAGTTTGGTTGTCTTTCCGGTTTCAGGATCCCAGAAGGCCAGGCAGGATTCAAAGGCAACCAGAAGGCCGCCTTTTTCACGAAAAGCGAAAGAGGCTGCGCGTTCCGGGGTTTTCCAAGCCTTTGTTTCACCAGTTTCCGGATCATAGCGCCATAATTCTGATTTCTCGATATCCAACCAATAGAGCTTTTGCTCATCAACAGACCAGGCCGGACCTTCCCCTAGGGTATTCTGGCAATCTACAACACATTTGATCTCATACATTTTTGCCTATTTCGCTAGCTTACAGACCCTCTTGGAAATCGGGCTCTGCTCATTAGGGTTTTTGTGAATAATAACAAAAACTCTTCGCGGTAAAACGTAGTACAAAAATGTTTTTTTGTCAAGAAAAAAGTAGTGGTTTGTGTTAGCAAAGTAGAAATGTCCCCCTTAACAGCTAAGTTAAAATGTCCCCATG